>CAYQRJ010000097.1:0-8812 GCA_964419855.1 uncultured Crocinitomix sp. | reverse complement strand
CCATATTGCAAATATACAATAATTTGCTTATTTTAGCAAATACTTAAATAAGGGTTTATCCCGCAAAATTCACCACTATATTGCTATAATTTAGTTAAAGTAAGTAAACCAAGCCATTTAATTACTTATTA
The DNA here is from genome assembly GCA_964419855.1 of uncultured Crocinitomix sp. Classification (GTDB taxonomy): domain Bacteria; phylum Bacteroidota; class Bacteroidia; order Flavobacteriales_D; family Crocinitomicaceae; genus Putridiphycobacter. The sequence continues at coordinate 8,681 of CAYQRJ010000097.1, read as the reverse complement.
AAATTTCGCATCTAAACAAAGCTAATTCCTTGAATTTTTGCGGTTATGAAAAGGTTTAACTAAATTGATTGTTACTTAAAAAATAAGATCAATTTTTTATAAAGGCTTGAGTTAATTTTTTTGAGCTAATTCTTCTTTTTTAGTGTAGCCAAACAGTTCAAAAAACTTAATCGCTTTGCTTACTTCATCTGGCACATCTTTTTCCCAACTGTTATCTCCTGCTTTTATTTTGGCAAGCACATCATCTGAAATAATATTGAGTAAGTCTTTATTATAATTGTCAATAGATTTAATTTTATCACTTTTTCTCATGTAATCTAGTAAACCAACTAAATGTTCTGGCAATTCAAAGTTATCAATATTGTAAATTTCACCATTTTGCTTTAACGCAGGATAAACATACATTTTAATATTACGTCCAAATCCTCTACCAAAAGCTTCTAATAATCCACCTTGTAAAGTGTCGTAATATTTTTCGTCAAAAATGGTTTGTAAATTGTAAACTCCTAAAACAATTCCAATTTTGTATCCTCTAGTTAGGTCAGATAGATACTCAATCATTTTGTAATGTTTCAAATAATTAGATATCATTACAGTATAACCCATAGAACATAAAAGTTCTGCTCGGTCAATAAAATCTTTTACAGATATTTGTCCATCTGCGGTTAAGTCTTTTAAGGTTAATTCAAATAATACTTGAATTTTTTCCTCTTGAACATCTGATTCTTGTTTGTATAATTCAAGTCCATTTGATATCATATCAAAATGCACTTTTGTTGCAGGTCTAAATCGCCCCCTCATTAAAAGTACATTTTTTTTGTATAATGCTGTAGATGGTTGTAAAACATGCCCAGCTTGATTAAACATAGTGGCATCTGTTAAACCATTTTTTACCAAATTAAGTGCTATAATTCTATTATCAATATCTTCAAAATCAGGACCTGAAATATTTAACATATCAATTTCCATTCTATCTCTAGGTAAACGATAGGATAATGCCTCTAAAAACTCATCAATATTACTGTTATGGTTATAGGCAGCATGAATTAAATTAACACCCAAAATACCAAGTGCTTCTCTTTGCGCATGGTGACTAGTATCATGCATTTTAACATGCAAAATCACTTCATTGGGAGCTTTACCTATTTCTAACTGAAATTTTAATCCAACCCAGCCTTGTCCTTGGTTTGTTTTGTGATAATTTAAAGATTCAACGGTATCAGCAAAAGCAAAAAAACGTGCTTTCTCATTTTTTTCAGGCAAAGTTTCTTGTAAAGTTTTATATTCTTTATCAAGCATTTGTTTTAATCTGTCCTCACAGACATAACGTCCACATTCACCATAAATGGTGTCTGAAACTTTCATGTCATAAGCCGATAAAGTGTAAGCTATTGTTCCTGATGAGCCCCCAGCATTAAAAAAATTAGCGGCTACTTCTTGTCCTGCACCAATTTCAGCAAATGTTCCGTAAATGTCAGGCGTTAAATTTATCAATAACGCTTTTTCTTCTGTTGTAAGTCTTTTTTGTATATTATCCATCTTATTTCATTAACATTCCTTTAATGGAATCTGAAAACACAAGCAAAATTAGTGTTTATTTGGTGATTAATACTTGTTTTTTTGTTTTTTTAGTCGAATGTTATAACAATATCGCTTAATTATTTGATTTTAAGAGTTTAATAATAGAGTTGATTTTTATTACTCCTAAAATAAAAGGCAGTGTGGATGATATGATTAGCGAAAGTAAAAATTTATATTTGACTAATAAAGTAGTATTGAGAAGTCCCCAATTAATAACTATAATTAAAACAGTTAAAGTAAATAATTTAAAATATAATATCCAATTTATTTTTAACTTAAATATCTTTAACACTAAAAGAACTTGTATTTTAGCTGTAATTAATTGAGTGATTAGTGTCGCTACGGCAGCTCCTTCAGCTAAATATTTTGGGATTAATATCAGATTTAAAACTACATTTAAAATCAAGCCACCAATCGCCATATAATTTAATTGCTTTAAACTTCCGTTAGCTGTTAATAGTGTTCCAAAAATATAAGTAGTTGATACAGGGATAAATGATAAGATTAAAAAACCAAAACTTTTAGACGCTTCTGTAATGTAATCATCATAGCGTAAGTTGATTAAATAATCTTTATAAAAAAAAGCAGTTATTCCTATTATCAGACTAATTGGTATGAGTGTGCTTACCCCAAGTTCTAATAAAGGAACTATTGATGATTTTTGTTTAATTAAACGAGCAAATATCGGTAATAATAATCCTGCAAACAATAAGGCAAACATATTGACGGCATCTAAAAATCTAAACCCTTGTGCATAAATTCCTGCTTGCACACTTCCATTTGGTAATAAACGTTCTAGCATTACAGAATCAATTCTATTGTAAAACATCATTAATAAAATGAGTAAAGCGTAAGGGAAACTTTGTTTAATAATGGCAAAAGAAAACGCCTTGTTAATTTGTATTTTTATGTGATTAATTTTAAATTTTAAAATTAAAATAGAAATGATTGCTGATGATAAATAGGTTAGGGTTTGGGCATAAATAAACCATTCTATTTTAAATGTTGTAGTTGTTATTGGTGTCCACAATAAAACCCCGCAAATTATAATTAATAAAACACGGTCTAAAACAGAGATAAATGCGTCTATTTTAAATAAATGTAATCCTGCAAAATTTGATCTAGCATATTGAATAGTAGCCACCAAAAACTGATTAAAAACCAAAATAGTTAATAAGTAAAATTGCTGAGATGAATAGCCAACAATAAAGCCTATACCTAATGTTGCAAAGGCATATATTAAAAATAAAATTAATCTTATTCCTAACAGTTGTCCAAAATGTTTTTGAATGAGTTGAGGGTTTTGAGCAATGTTTCTGTTATTAAAATTGGTAATACCAAAATCTAACAAAATATTTAGTAAAAATGAAAAGTTAAGTAAGGCAAAATAATTTCCATAAATTTCAGCTCCAACTCTGTTTTGAACTTCAGCATCAATTCCTAAAATATAAAAAGGCTTTACTAGTAAATTTAATAGTATAATTAGTATTAAATTAGATAAAAACGTTTTTTGCATTGTAAAATTTTACGACACTTTAAAAATAAAGTTTTGTTTTTTATGCACTAACGGATTATAAGGTGTTAAATTGTTTTGATGATTAATATAAGTACTGTATCCTAAACTTTCTAATAATTTAAAGCATTGTTCTCGGTTATCGTTTTCCCATAGCTCTAAATATATAATGGGATAATTGTTTTTTAATAAGTTAATTCCACCCTTTAAAGCAAAGTATTCAAAGTTTTCAATGTCCATTTTAATGGCACAAATAGATGATTTGTCAAATAATTCGTCTAATGTTTTACATTCTACTTTAATTTTTTCGCCTTCATTCCATTCATTAATGCTATCATGAACAACATGAGCTAATCCTTGCATTTTTACTTTTCCGTTAACAGGTAAAACCATTTCAATGTCGCTTGAAGTTTCACCAAGTGCATAAGGCAATACTTTAACATTATTTAAGTGATAATGTTTAATAATTTTTTTTAACACACTTAAATTGTTAGGCATTGGTTCAATGGCATAAATCAGTTTTTTAGGAAATTTTTTTGATAAATGATAAGTCATTATACCAATGTTTGCACCAACATCTAAAACATCACCATCACCTTTAATTTCATCTAAAAACAAAAAGAAATCGCCCTCTTTTTTATCTTTTTTTAATGTTTTAATTTTATATTTTGAAAATACGAATAAGTATTTTTTATAGCCTAAAAGCTTTTGTAAAATATACTTAACGGTATTTTTCATTATAAAAAGTTTACGATAAAGAATCTAAAATAGATTGAAATAAAGCTCTACCGTCTAAATTTCCAACATTAGGGTCAGATGCTCTTTCGGGGTGTGGCATCATACCAAATACATTTTTGTTTTTATTGGTTGTTCCTGCAATGTTATTTATAGCTCCGTTTGGATTAGCTTCAGATGTTATTTCTCCATTTTCATCACAATATTTAAACAAAATCTGGTCATTATCTTCTAATTCTTTAATTTTATCATCAGAAGCATAAAAACGTCCTTCACCATGAGCAATTGGAATGGTGTATGTTTTATCAAAATCTAATTGAGCCGAAATGGCAGCTGTTTTGGAAATGGGTTTTAACTGTACATTTTTACAAATAAATTTTTGAGAATTGTTGTGAAGCAAGGCACCATCTAATAAATGTGATTCTGTTAAAATTTGGTATCCATTACAAACCCCTAACACATAGCCACCTTTATTGGCGTGGTCAATCACTTCTTTCATTATTGGAGAAAAACTAGCAATTGAACCTGAACGCAAGTAATCACCATAAGAAAAACCTCCTGGTAACACCACAAAATCAACACCTTTTAAATCATGTTCTTTGTGCCATAGTTTTTCAACGGTTTGACCTAGCATTGATTCTAATGTGTAAACCATATCTTGATCGCAATTTGACCCAGGAAAAGTAACAACTCCAAATTTCATTTGTTTGAATTTTAAATAATAAAATGCAAAGGTAAATAATTAATCAATATTAGCTCCAAAACAAATTAACAATGTTAATAATTAACATGATTGTTAATAGAAAACTAATAAAAGTGTCAGATTTCATATTATTAGCGTTAATACTAATTAATATACTTAACGGAAGTAGAATTGAATAATCTAAAGTGCCAAAAAAGTTATAAGCTATAATTAAAATAAGGATTGTAAAAAACTGTAGTACCGAAATAAGAAGCAATTGTTTTTTTATAACAACTTTATTGTGATTGTAATATGGAATTAAAGGTAAAAGATTGATTAATCCTATTAAGCCAAATCCAAAAAATTGGATGTAATCTATAATTTGTAGTTGAGAGGTTAAAGAGTATTTTCCTATAAAATTTGAAAACTCAAAGGAGCTATCAAAAATAAATTGTAAAGCATAAAACCAAATTAAAGGAACACATAAACCTATTAAATAAACAAGCCACTCCTTAACTTTAAATGCTTTAGAAATTAATAATGCCAGCCATGTAAAAGGAAATAATATTAAATAGTAAGGTGCTAAACAGTACAGCCCTCCAATAATTAATCCCATTTTAAAAGAGGTGTCAATGGCAGATTCATTTTGATTTAGATTTAAAAGTTCAGTCATTAACAAAATGAGTAAAAAATGTTCAAAAATATAAGGAGCAAAATAAAGGGTGTGACTAAATGAAATTAATATCAAATAAATAACCGCAGGAACGTAAGTGGTTTTTGAAAAAAAGTGACTTTTATTAAAAAATCTATTTAATAACAAGGCATTAACATTTAAAAATATAAATGTTAAAATAAAATTCAACCAACTAATTGACTGCAATTCATTAAACAAAATGGTTTCCCATTTATAAGTGTAATTAATTGGGTGTAAAGGTGTAAAAAAAATAGGCAAACATAAAACTAAAGCCACTAATGGAATCAATAGTAACCCTAGTAAATAGTTAGATTTGTATATTTTTAAAATCATTATCGCCATAAAGGTAAAATAAATGTAAATTTTATTGATTATTTTTTTGTGTTTTTTGAATTTTAACTACATTTGTTGAACAAAAAAATTATAATTATGAGTTCAAGAGACGTATTTTATGCTATAAATGACGGAATGTATTGGTTATTTCAAAACACATTAGAGCCAATTGGAGATTTATTTTGGCAAGCGTGTTTAATTTTTGGATTTGTTGCTTTTGGATACTGGATGTATCGTCAGTACAAATTTAATCAAGAGGCAGAAAACGATCCTAATCAAATTAAATAGTTTGATTTTTATATATAAAAGCTTAACCTAAGCATTTGTTGTGCTTGGGTTTTTTTGTTAATAAATTAAAATAGATATGACAATAAAAGAAGCTCAAAAATTAGTTGATGATTGGATAAAAACTTACGGTGTTAGGTATTTTAATGAATTAACTAATATGGCTCAACTTACTGAAGAAGTAGGGGAGGTTGCTAGAATTATTTCGAGACGTTACGGAGAACAATCCGAAAAAGAATCTGATAAAAATAAAGACTTAGGAGATGAAATGGCAGATGTGTTGTGGGTGTTAATTTGCTTGGCAAATCAAACAGGAATTGATTTAGAAAAAGCATTAATAAAAAATTTAGAAAAGAAAACAAAAAGAGACAACACTCGCCACTTAAATAACGAAAAACTAACTTAATTGACTATTAGATAAAGAATTTTTAAAGTAAAACTTTAGTTTTATCCTTCAATCTAAAAATATTAATTATTTTAGCAAATTAAATGAATTTATTTGAACATATAGGCCGTTATATCTTGATGCTTAAATCAGTGTTTTCTAGACCTGATAAAGTTAAAGTGTTTTGGGAGCGTTTTTTTAACGAAACGGTTGAAATTGTCATTAACTCAATTCCTCTAATTGCTTTCTTATCTTTTTTTATGGGTGGAGTTATTACCATTCAAACTGCTTCAAATATGTCTAGTCCTTTATTGCCTGCTTACACCATAGGATATATTACTAGACAATCAACAATTTTAGAATTTTCACCCACTATCATCTCTTTAATTATAGCGGGTAAGGTGGGGTCAAATATTGCATCAGAAATTGGTACAATGAAAGTAACTGAACAAATTGATGCCCTTGAAATTATGGGGGTAAATTCAATAGGTTATTTAATGTTGCCAAAAATCTTATCCACTACGTTATTTTTTCCCTTTGTCATCATTATTTCAATTGTGTTGAGTTTAATTGGTGGATGGTTTGCAGGAGTTACATCAGGATTGTACTCTACCGAAATTTATTTACTTGGTATTAGGGCATTTTGGGAAGAAGACCAACACGATTTATATTATGCACTCGGCAAAACAATGGTGTTTGGCTTTTTAATTACATCCATTGCTAGTTATTACGGATACTATACCAAAGGTGGTGCATTAGAAGTTGGTAGAGCATCAACCAAGGCAGTAGTAGCATCATCAGTAGCCATTTTATTAGCCAATTATATATTAACTCAATTAATTTTAATTTAATGATTGAGGTAAGTCATATCAATAAATCTTTTGGTGATACACAAATTTTATTTGATGTGTCGGCTAAATTTGAAACAGGTAAAGTAAATTTAATAATTGGTGGTTCTGGACAAGGGAAATCTGTGTTAACAAAATGTATAGTTGGGTTGCATGAAGTAGATAACGGTCATGTGATGTATGATGATAGAGATTTTTCTGAAATGAACAGAAAAGAAAGAAAACTCATCAGACAAGAAATAGGAATGCTGTTTCAAGGCAGTGCTTTATTCGACTCTTTAACAGTACTTGAAAATGTAATGTTTCCACTTAAAATGTTTACCAAAATGACCAAAGAAGAGCGAATTGAACGCGCCCATTTTTGTTTAAATAGGGTAGATATTATTAATAAAGATAACTTACTACCAGCCGAAACATCAGGAGGGATGCAAAAACGTATTGCCATTGCTAGAGCTATAGCTATGAACCCTAAGTATTTATTTTGTGATGAGCCTAACTCAGGTTTAGACCCTAAAACATCTATCATGATAGATAATTTAATTCAAGAAATAACCTACGAGTATAATATGACTACTGTGGTTATTACACATGATATGAATTCTGTACTTGAAATAGGTGATCATATTATTTTTATTAATAAAGGACGTAATTGGTGGCAGGGCGATAAGCATTCAATTATGAAAACAGACAATAAAGAAGTAGTAGATTTCGTTTATGCTTCAAAATTTATGCGTAACTTAAGAGAAAAATTTGTAAATAGTTAATATTATGAGTGAGACAACTAACAAAACAACTCCGGTAACTCCGGCTAAAAAAGAAAAAAAATCTAAAGATGGATTATATATTTTAATCATTCTTTTATTATTATTAGGTGCTGGTTATTTAGGGTGGGAAATTTCTAAAAAAAATAAAGCACTTAACGAATGTACATTTAATAATACCGAGCTTAATAATGAACTTGGTGATATGAACGAAATGATGTACGAACAAGGTTTGGCGCAAGGAGAGAGTTTAAAAGAGAACTTACAAATGATGTTGGCAGACTATGAAACTATGGAGAATCTAAACACAGATTTGAATGATAGCATTGCTCAACAAAAAGAAAAAATTCAAACCATTTTAGAGGAGTTAGAAAAAGAAAAAGGAAACAAGCGTTACTATGCTAGAAAAGTAAGAGAGTTAACTGAAGAAACCGAAACTTTAAGGGCTATTATGAAAGACTATGTGAGAACAATAGATTCTTTAAATACTGAAAACCTTATTTTACAAACTAACTTAGAAAACACAAAAATAGATTTGACCAATGTAACCCAAGAAAGAGATAATTTTAAAACTCAAACTGAAGAATTGTCTAATAAAGTGAATGCTGGTTCAAAATTAACAGCAGCATCTATCTTAACAGAAGGAATTAAACAAAAAGGTTCTGGCTCTTATAAAGTTACAACAAAAGCTAGTAGATGTACTCATATTCGTTCTTGTTTTGATGTCACTGAAAACAGAATTGCTTCATCTGGTAATAAAATCATTTATATGAGAATTATTACTCCTCAAGGAGGCGTATTACATTCAAGTACCTCTAACACGTTAAATACTGAGGATGGCAAAACCCTTTTATATTCTGATAA
>CAYQRJ010000096.1:0-8900 GCA_964419855.1 uncultured Crocinitomix sp. | reverse complement strand
GGATTTTAAAATTTCGCATCTAAACAAAGCTAATTCCATGAATTTTTGCGGATAAACCATTAATACCCAATAATTTTTTTTAAAAGCTGGATTTCTTAGTAAGATTTCCAGTTTTTTATATCACAAAAAAAAACACATTTTAGCGTTAATACCAATAATGCTAACTGAACATTGAAATGTGTCTAATAAATAGTTTCTTTTCTTCAAAAACAAATTCATAACTTTGACTATGAATGGATTTTTATTCATTAATAAGTAAAAAAAATCCTATTTCTTTAGCGTATTTCAAAATTAATTGGAATTAAATAGAAAAATAATTATGCTTGAACAACTATTTTTTTGGTTACTAACCCTTTGTTGCTGTTAAATTTAACAATATACACACCAGTTTTTAAATCAGAGATATCAATTGTGTTATTGTGAAAATTAGTGATGTTTTTGACAATTTTTCCGTTTATATCTATGATGATAATTTTATTTAAAACTATTTTATCATTATAATTAAATCTCAGCTCAGTACTAACAGGATTAGGATAGATACTAATGTCAAAATTTGAACTAATTTCATTAACACTAACAAAACTAGAAGAAAATTTATAAACCATTCCGTTATTTACATTAATATTTAAATTAGGGGTACTCATACCAATGTTTGCAATAGGTGAGTTCATAGAGAAATTATTTGTACTTGAAATTTCCATACCAACCTGTGTTGGAACTGTATTCAAATAATCGTAGAAAGGATAAATACCAATATTAGTTGAATACAATGAGGTGTCATGTTTGGCTCCGTATCTAAACTCAATATCTCCATTTTCATATAACCAAATTTGAAAATTAATAAAATCATTAGAAACACTATAATTATCAAGTTCATCATAATATCCTGCATTTTTATATTCAATTTTTAAAATGTGATTTCCAGTATTGCCTTCAGTTAAGTAAGAGATTGGAGAAAGTGTATTGGCGTCTTGATTCCATGTGGTTGTGTTGTATCCTCTGTCAATTAAATCTGTTGAAATTGGTAAAATGATAGGCTGAGGATTATTTGAATTAATAGGAACATAATTTGTAGGAGTAAGCGAACTACCATAACCTAAAGGGTTAATAACAATTTTAGTGTAGATAGAATCGTAAAAAGGAAAACCAAACCCAATAGGAATTTCAAAACCAGGATCATCCCATGTTGAATCATTTAGAACCGTTGAGCCTGTTAAATCAGAATATGTATCGTTAAAATAGCTAAATGAATAATTTTGTTGAGCGTTAGTACTGTAACTCATCAAAATCAACGCTAAAAATATAAATTGTTTTTTCATGTTTTTATTTTTTTTTTACACAAAAGTAATTTTTTTTGTAATTCCTATTAAGAAAATTTAGAATTTATTTTAAACTATCCCAATAAAAATACCAATATAATATAAACCAGTAATGATAAACACAACACCTGCAACTAAACGCATTACTTTTTCTATTTTAGTAACTTTGTTGTAAAATATTCCAACTTTGCTGGCTGTAAAGGCTAATAAATAAGTAAACAAAATAACTGGTAAACCTGTACCTAAAGCAAATACTATGGGTAAGTATAAACCATCAGCTGATGAAATTGTCATTGGAATTAACATTCCAAAATATAGAGCGCCACTGTAAGGGCAAAAAGCCAAAGCAAACGCTACACCTATTAAAAAAGAACCCAACAAACCTTTATCTTTAAATTTTTCGGTTAATTTTTCTTGAAATTTGGACTTCCCTAAAAAATTTAATTTGATAACATTAAGCATTATTAATCCAATAATAATTAGCAAAGGTCCAAGTATTTTTTCACCATTTTGACTCAACGATTTAGCAACATGAAATTTACTTGCCCCAAAGTATAAAATTAGTCCTATTGAGGTATAGCTAAAAGCCCGTCCCAGTGTATAAGTTAATCCGCTTAAAAACACTTTGCGTTTATTGGTAATGTTTTTTGAAATAAACGCTGTAGCCGTGATGTTAGTCGCTAAAGGGCAAGGGCTAATGGCTGTTAAAACGCCTAGAAAAAACGCACTGATTATGACCCAATCGGAGTGGTAGGCTAAGTTGTTTAAATAATCTATCATATTATTTTAATTGTTCATTTCAATTTGTCTAATGAGGCTTGAATTTCTTCTTTCATTCCAGGTTCAAATTCATCTGTATCAATGGTTTCAAATGCCCAATTGGTTAAATCTCTAATTTCTTGTTTTTCTCCATCTTTAAAAACTGTAAAAGTTAAAGTTGTTCCAAAAGCACCATACTCTTCCACTAAATCTTGGTTTTCTTCTGCTTCACAGTTGTACAAATCAAAAGTAATGGTGCCGTCATCAAATTCTTTTTGATAGTATTTATGAAGGATGTTTTTTGTAGCATCTTCAATAGCAATACAAGTTACACAACGGTGTTCGTTATGAAAGTCATAAATGGCCAAATGGTCTTTTACAGGCTCATTAGTAAGCGTTGTTTTTTTTGTGTCTGATTGTTTGTCAGATGTACCACTATCTTCTTTATTTCCTGTACAAGAAAATAATAAACTACTTAAAGCTAAAATTGATAAAAATTTAATTGTTTTCATAATATTTTTGATTTTTAACTATTGATAAACTGATTATTTTTGGTCTGTTTTACAAGTACCATCAGGATTACAGTTAGGACTAGATGGGTCAGAGCAACAAGCAGACTTTGTGTTAGTAGAATCTGTTGTTTTACAAGTGCCGTCTGGGTTGCAGTTTGGACTGTTGGGGTCTGAACAGCAAGATGATTTGGCTATAGTTCCTAATCCTTCTTTTTCCCATTTTAGAATTCCACCCTCTAAATTAACAATGTTTGTATAGCCGTTTTCTAATAAAATATGAGCTGCTTTTGAACTTCTTTTACCAGATCGACAGCCCACAATAATAGTTTTTTCTTTAGGAATTTCATTCAAATGTTGCTCAAATTCATCTAATGGAATATTTACAATGTTTTCAACATCATAAGCTTTAGATTTTAATTCGTCAGGGGTTCTGACGTCAATCATCATGATATTGTCATCAGCTAGCATTGCTTTTACCTCTTGTGGCGATTTTTGTTGAATTTCAACAGTTTTTGTTTCTTTGTTTTCGGATTTAGTTCCGTTACACGCTAACATTAAGCTACTTAATGCTACCATGGATAAAAATTTAATTGTTTTCATTTTATGTTTAGTTTAATTATTTATTTGCTACACTTTGGTTTATTTTTATTTAAAACATCTGTTTTTGTGTAATCATTTTTTAAAACAGGATGCCATTTAAAATTAGTTATTTCTTTAACAGTAAAGTTAGTTTTTGGATTTTCTGACAATAATTTTTCAGAAAAATGGTTTTCCATTTCTTTTAATTTATCCAAATCGCAAGCGGGTAACTCGCCTTTAATAGCTTTAGCTCCTAATTCATCAATTTCTTTAGGTTTTACACCTTTATTTAAAGCAACGGTAACTGTTTTTCCGTTATCTTTTCGTTGAATGATGTAAAAACCATCTGAAATAGCATTATCAACATAAAAGCTGTTAAATTGATAACGTCCGCCAGTAACATAAACAGCAACATCTGTTAAACAAGGCGAACTTTTACTTACTATTCTGGTGTTGGTTCTGTCAACTATTCCGTTTGGATAGAGTACGTCAAGTCCTTCTTTTATACCTAAAAAGCCAACCACTAAACCATCACACAAATGACCGTGAAATTTTTCTAAATCTTCTAATGATAGGTCGTGTTCTAAAGTTAATCTACCTTTTGAAAAATCGGTATCAATTACTTTTATTGTGGGTGAGGTATTTGATTCTGTTTTTAAAGTGTCAGAAGGTTGAGAAACAATTTCCTCTTTTTGTTGACTTTTGGTTTGATTACATGCGGTTAATAGCGTCATTCCCAAAAGTGTAGTGTAAATTAATTTTATCATAAGTATTGTTTTGGTTGATTTTTAATTTGCGTTAGGGATTGCAACGGCATCCTTTTGTTTTTTTGAATTTATGAAAAACAAAAGATATAGTGTAAAGCCCGCTCGAACGCCCAAAATATTTTTTATCTATCATAAAATTAAGTTAAATAAATAGCCCGAAATGATAATACAAAGCGTAACTACGCCAAAGAAAATTCCGATTAGTTTAAAGGTCATTACTTTTTTAAGGAGCATGGCTTCAGGCAATGATAATCCTACAACTCCCATCATAAAGGCAATGGCTGTGCCAATAGGGATTCCTTTGGCAACTAGAACTTGAACTATGGGGAGAATACCTGATGCGTTGGAGTACATTGGTACGGCTAAAATGGTGGCGGTTGGTACTGCAAATAGGTTGTCTTTGCTCATATATTGTTCAAAAAAACCTTCTGGTATGTAACCGTGCATTAATCCGCCAATGGCAATACCCACTATTACATAAAGTATAACGCCTTTTAAAATTTTTATAACCTCTGACCAAATAATTGGTAATCGTTGTTTAAATGTTTGTTTTTCAGCTATAAAAGCATCTTGTTCGTGTTGGGCGTTGGCTAAAATGTCTTTTACCCAAGGGGTTAAAAAGCGTTCTAGTTTAAGGCGATCTAAAATAATACCTGATATGGTGCCAAGTAAAACACCACTAACAACATAAATGATGGTTGTTTTTATGCCAAATAAGCCAATAAATAATCCTATGGCTACTTCATTAACTAAGGGTGATGTGACCAAAAATGCAAATGTAACACCTAGGGGAATTCCGCCTTTTACAAAACCTATGAATAATGGGACAGATGAACACGAACAAAATGGGGTAACTACGCCAAAAAGACTTGCCATTAAGTATTCAAATCCATATAGTTTGTTGCGTGATAAAAAATTACGTACCTTATCAATAGGAAAATAACTATTTACAATTCCCATTAAAAAGATAATAACGAACAGCAACAATAATATTTTTGTGGTGTCGTAGATAAAGAAATTTAAGGCTTCTGCTAAATGTGCTCCTTTTTCAAGATGAAGTACGTCAAAAACGAACCAATCTGCTATATTTTGTATCCAATTGAACATAGTTAGTTATGAATTTTAGAATTACGAATTGTAAAGTCATAAGTCTTTTTCTGTAATATGTTATTAGTTTTCATAATTCGTAATTGATTATTTTCTAATTTCTTTTTGATAAAAAGCAAAAAAGTCTTTTAGAATTTGATTGCGTATTCGTTTAAACTCGGCTAAAATTTCTTCATCAGTTCCAATGGCGTTATCAGGGTCTTCAAATCCAATGTGGATATTGTGTTTAACTTGACCTGTAAACATTGGGCAGCTTTCTTTTGCACCACCACAAACTGTAATAACATAATCAAAAGATTGATTTAAAAATTGATTGACTAATTTGGGATGATTTTTTGAAATGTCAACGCCTAATTCTTTCATTGCTTTTATGGCGTTTGGATTAACTTGTTTTGCAGGTTGTGTACCAGCGGAAACTACATCTAAACTAGGATTAAATGCTTTTAAGAAACCTTCAGCCATTTGACTGCGACAAGAGTTACCAGTACAAAGTATCAATATCTTCATTTTTTTTTGATTTAATTAATTAGTTTAACAACAATCTGGTTGAGAACAATCGCAAGAGTTATTGATTAAGTCATCAGTGTTTCCTTTGGTAGGAAATCCTTTGGTTGCCCATTTAATAATTCCATCACGCATATTATACACGTTTTCATAGCCATGATTCATTAAATAGTAAGTTGCTCTTAAACTTCTTTCGCCACTTCTACAAACCAAAACCACTTCTTTGTCTTTTGGTATTTCATTTATTCTGTCTTCTAGTTCGTGTAACGGAATGTGTAAATAGTTTGGTACATCAAAAGTTACTTCATTTACTTCAGAATCTCTACGGACATCAACTAATAGCGCCCCGTCTTTTACTTTTCCTAACGTTGTTGTTGGGCATATTTGTTTTGCTTCTTTCATTTTTGTTTATTTTTAGTTATAATAGTCTAATTTGTAATTAAAATATTTGTAAATCAAAATTGATTTTTTTATTTTAAAAGTTCTAACACTTCAGCTTTTGTTGGTACTCTTCCTTTAATTTTAATATCTTCATCCACTACTATAACAGGAGTAGATAACACATTGTATTGCATTATTTCCATAATGTCTTCAACTTTAATTATTTCAGCATCAATGTTGTTTTCTTTTACAACTTCTTCTACCAAGGCAGTGGTTGTTTTGCATTTAGGGCAACCTGTGCCCAATATTTTAATTATTTTACTCATTTTTATTTGTTTTTTTATTTATTATTAACAGCAACCACTTGATGTTGAACAACAAGAGGTTTCTTTTTTATTTTCGGTTAATTCTGATGGGGCTTTGCACAATGTTTTTTCTTCAAATAATTGAACAATAATTTGGTTATCATTTTGTTTAATTGATTTTATTTTCATAACACAGGTGTGAAACTTATCATTTCCGTACTCTACTTTTAATTCTGTATCGTAGTTAAGCAACTTAATGCTATCAACTTTATTAAAAATAGATAAAATTTTATCAGTAGTCATAAACTCTTGCTTATCTTTTTCATTTGGATTTTCCCATATTTGGATTTGAGTTTCGTTCCACTCATTTGGATTTCCACCACAATCAACGGTGTCAAAATGCACTTTCTTTATTTCTGTTAAATGATAGTTAGTTCTTGCAAATTGTTGAGGTTGATACTCAAAAAGTAATGCTTTGTTAGAATTAGTTTCCAGTATGTTTATAAATTTTTCTGTTGTCATTAGTTTATTTTTGTTAATCGGCTATAAGCGATATGGTGTTTAAATTTTTTAGCATTTCTTAATTTCTGGACTAGAATCCAATTTAAATAAATCTTCAAATAACTGTTTGGCTTCCATCCAATTTTGTTGATTAATGCAATACTTAATTTTTGGCGGCTTTAGTTCGCCTTGAATTAATCCAGCATTTTTTAGTTCTTTTAAATGTTGTGATATGGTAGATTGTGCCAATGGGAATACATCTACTAAATCTCCAGTAAAGCAACAACTTTGGTTTTCTAAATGTTTTAAAATGGCTATTCTTGTAGGGTGAGCCAATGCTTTGGCATATCTTGCCAACGCTTCAGTTCCGTCTGTATATTTAATATTTTCTGTTGTTCTTCTCATTGCTAATCGCAAATATACGATAAGTATTTTGTTTGTAGCATAAAAAAAGAAATATTTTTTGAAAATTATTTAAAAAAATTAGATTTCAATTAAAAAATATCTATTATATTTACGCCAAAATTATAAGTTATGGGAGTTTCATTAGGTATAGCATTGTTTTTAATTGTAGGTTTAATGGCATTTTGGTGCTTAACATTTGTACTTGGATTTGCCGTTCCGTTTTGGATTACTTTAGGTGTAGTTGAAATGTTACGTCCAAAAAGATTAACAGAAGAAGAATCGGAGTCGTAAAAATTAACAACTCAATTTATCATATTTTAAAACCAATCGTTAATGCGGTTGGTTTTTTTATTTTTATAACTATCTTTAGACTTGAAAAATAGATAAGTATGTTTCAAGAAGATTTTAATTTAACCATTTTTAGCAAGATAAAAAGTAAATTATCTAAAGGAGAAAAATTAGTTGATGTTTTAAAAGAGGATTTAAGCTTAAGTACTGATGCTGCCTATAGGAGGTTGAGAGGTGTTGTGCCTTTAACATTGCTAGAAGCAAAGGAATTATCGGTTAAATATAATATTTCTTTAGATGATGTTGATTTAAAACTAAAAGGGAAAGTCACATTTAATTATAGACCTTTAACTACTATTGGGGTTAATTTTGAGTCGTACTTAACTAATTTAAGAGATCAATTGAAAATTATTAAAGGGTTAAAAAATCCGCATATTTATATTAGTGTTAATGATACACCTATTTTTCAGTTGTTTAACTTTCCTCATTTAACCAGATTCAAATTCTTTTTTTGGGCACACTCTTATTTGCAAATTCCTGAATATAAATTAATGAAATTTGGTCAAGATAAAATTGATAAACGTGTTTTACAGATAGGTATTGAGGCACATAATATTTATAATTCAATTCCTACAACCGAAATATATTGTCCTGAAGCTTTAAGAGGAACACTCCGTCAAATTGAATTTTATGTTGAGGCAGATATGTTTGATGATATTGGTTATGCTTTAAAATTATTAGATAATTTGCAAGAGTTATCTAATCATATGAAGTCTCAAGCTAAAATTGGGCACAAATATGTGTGGGGAAATGAACCTAATCAATCTGAAAATAGTTTAATTAATATGTATTTTAATCCTAATTATTTACCAGATAACACTTATTATGTTGAACATGATAAAGGTTCTACAACTTACATTACGCACAATATAATGAATATTATTGCTACCACCGATTTTCAATACAATAAAGATTCTAAATTTATTTTAGATAGGTTAGTGGCTAATTCTACGCTAATAAGTCAAACGTCTGTAAGAGAAAGAAACCGTTTTTTTGCTGATTTAAACAAGACTATAGATAGCTTTAGAAAAAGAATTGAATTTTTAATTGATCATCAAGAAGATTGATTAATCCCGACAAATGTTGGGACTCTAACCAACTGAGCTAAGGAGGAATTTTATTATTTTAAGTATTTCTTTAACGGAGATAAAATATATTTACTTAACAATCTGTTACACAAAAAAAACCGATAGACAACTATCGGTTTTTTGCTCCTCCTCTAGGACTTGAACCTAGGACCCTCTGATTAATCCCGACAAATGTTGGGACTCTAACCAACTGAGCTAAGGAGGAATTTTATTATTTTAAGTATTTCTTTAACGGAGATAAAATATATTTACTTAACAATCTGTTACACAAAAAAAACCGATAGACAACTATCGGTTTTTTGCTCCTCCTCTAGGACTTGAACCT
>CAYQRJ010000095.1:0-8922 GCA_964419855.1 uncultured Crocinitomix sp. | reverse complement strand
AAAAAGCTAAAGAATAAGCGATTTACAAAATCTCCAAAACTTTTTCTGGTGGACGACCAATAACGGCTTTATCTCCATTGACAACAATAGGTCTTTCAATTAATTTTGGAAATTTAATCATGGCGTCAATCCACTCTTCCTCTGATAAATTTTTACCTTTAAAATTATCCTTAAAGTCCTGTTCACCTTTTCTTATTAATTCTTGAGCTGGAATATTTAACTTTTTTAACAAGTCCTTTAATTCTTCTTTGGTTGGTGGTGTTTTTAAATATTCTACAACTGTAACATTAGCACCTTTTTCTGTTATTATATTTAAAGTGTTTCTACTTTTTGAACATCTAGGATTATGATAAATTTTCATTTTATAATTATTTTAGTAATTTTACCCAAAGTTAAAACTTTTATAAAAAATAATACGTAAAAAACAACTTATTAGGTTAATTTACGTTAATATATTACAATGGCAAAAAAGATATTACTACTATTATTCCTATTTCCAGCTGTTATATTCTCTCAAATAACAACAGATGGAGTAGCTACATTACAGTCTTGTGGTTGTTATGATATTACTAATAATAACAATAATCAAGTAGGAGGTATTCATGAAGGAACACCTATCAATTTAAATAATCCTTTTAATTTCGCATTTACCATAAATTTTGGTTGTGACAATACCGGTGGAGAAGGATTGGCATTTGTTTTACAATCTGGACCTTGGGCGTTAGGAAACACTGGGCCCGGTTTAGGATATGAAGGGGTTAACAATTCTGTAGCTATTGAATTTGATACACGTGATAATCAAGCGTCAGGAGATAATACTTTAGGTGATATTGTGGTTGACCATATTGGCATACAAGCCAATGGAAATATAGACCATTTAGATGCCACTGCTAATTTATTGGGGGCAGGAACACTTTTTAATCTTAATCCATCTTACTCTAATATTGAAGATTGTCAAGATCACTTAATAGAAATTATTTGGGATCCAGTAGGAACAACTTTTGATGTTTTAGTAGATGGAAATAGTTCTTTTGGTGGACCTCAAAATGTAGGTGATATTATTACCAATCAATTTGGTGGTAATCCAAATGTGTTATGGGGGTGGACAGGAAGTACCGATATTTATCCTGCAACCCCTAGTCAAAAGGTGTGCATGGCGTTAGTTCCAACAATGACTTACACTGTTAGTTCAGCCACATGTACAAGTCCAACTGTTAATTTTACTGGAGGAGCAACATCTTTGTATAATGTTGTGAGTTACAGTTGGAATTTTGATAATGGCGCTGGCTCATCAATCCTTCAAAACCCAACCTACAATTTCCCTACTGGCGGCAATCATCAAGTTGATTTAACCATAACAGATGCTAACGGATGTACAAGTACAAAAAGTTTTGAAATAGGTATTGGGTTTAATTTAAACGTGAGTGCTGATGATACTACAATTTGTCCTAATTCATCTACTGTTTTACATGCCAATGCCTCTCCTTTTTCTGCTAACACTTGTTGTTATACCTTAAAATTAACTGACTTATGGAATGCTGGTTGGTACGGTAATTATGTTGAGGTATTTGAAAATGGTGTTTCAGTAGGGACTTATACCATGTATCCACAGTCATCTCCAGGTGTAACAGAAACCTATGACCTTTGTTTTAATCAAAACTCTACTATTGATGTGGTAGTTCACGGCCCTTTAAACGGTGTGAATAATGACCCCACTCAATTTGCACAAGAATGTGCTTACGAACTGGTAGATGCTAGTAATAATGTCATCATTAATCAAATAACTGGAAGTGCTTTTGTAGATGGTGCCACAGAAACTTTTGTTGTCAACTGTGGAATTGTTTTTCCTAATTACACTTATAGTTGGGACAATGCTGGCTTATTAAGTAATTCAACTATTGATTCTCCTACGGCAACAATACCTAGTACAACCACTTTTACCGTTCAAGTTACCGACCCTAATACAGGGTGTACTATACCTTCAAGCTTTACTTTAAATACTTCACCGCCAGCTAGTGCAACTTTAAGTGGAAGCGTTACGGTTTGTCAAGGTAGTACTGATGCACTAACCATTACTTTTACAGGTACACCTCCTTATGATGTTATTATAAATGAACCTGGTGGTGGAACTCAAAATTTAACTGGAATTACATCATCTCCTTATACATTTCAAGCGGGTATAAATGGTAATTATACTTTGCAATCAATGTCGGGTGATGGATGTGTAGGTACTGTATCCGGTAGTGGAACAGTTAACGTCATTATTCCTCCAACTGTATCAATAGCAGCTAGTCAGTCTGTGTGTGATGGTGATGTGATTAATCCATTAACCGTTACTTCATCTAATGGTGGAACAGTTAATTGGTATAATGATGCAGGATTAACTAATTTGGTTGGAACAGGAAATACGTATGCACCACCATCAATAGTAGGAACTACCATTTACTATGCTCAAGAAATAGAACCTATTTTAGGGTGTGCAGGACCAACTGCTCAAGTTGTTATTACTGTTAATCCAATACCTCCCGCTCCTTTAGTAACAGGTACAACAACTTATTGTGAAAATGATTCGCCAACACCTTTAACTGCCGAAATGAGCTTAAATGGAACAGCCACATGGTATAATAATTCAAGTTTAAATCCGCCAAACATATCAACATTATTACAATATACTCCAACTTTAAGTGTAGGAACATCTTGTTACTATGTGGTTGAAACGGCTAATGGGTGTACAGGTTCTTATACTGAGGTTTGTGTGACCACAAACCCAACACCTCCTGCACCTGTAATTACAGGTAATTTAACGTATTGTGAAGGAGAAACCCCCACCGATTTAACAGCCACACCAACAATGGGAGGAAGTATAGATTGGTTTAATGCTAACGGAAATTTGGCAACAGGAACAACAACTTATACCCCTGATTTATCTTTGGGCAACCAAACCATTTCGGCAACAGAAACTTTAAATGGTTGTACAAGTAATACTTCTTCTGTTGATATTACCGTTAATGTGTTGCCAACAGTTGATGTGCCTGATTCTGTATCTATTTGTAATAAAGATTCTATTCTTGTTACAGCTACTAATAATGGGTTTGATTTATTATGGGACAACGGAGATACAACCGAAACCTCTTGGTTATCTCCAAATTTAACCACTTATATTAGTATTGTCGCCAACAATCCTCTTTGCGGAACAGCTACTGATAGTGTTAAAGTAATTGTATATGATTTACCTTATATTATTGCAGGTAATGATACTGTAATAGGTATTGGTGGTGAAGTTGATTTGTGGGCAAGTGCAACAGGATATGGAAATTTAACTTACCAATGGATTCCAGAGGCTGAAGATTGTAAAACAGAGGACTGCTCTCAAATTTATGTTGTGCCCAATCAAGCTACTTTGTATATTGTAACAGTTACAGATGCCAATCAATGTCATAATTCTGATACAGTTTTGGTTGATATCTCAGGTTATCAAGAAGTGTTTGTACCAAATATCTTTTCTCCTAATGGAGATGGACAAAATGACTTTTTAGAGATTAAAGGACCAAGATTATTTAATTATAATATTGTAATTTATGACCGTTGGGGAAAAGTTGTTTTTAAATCAACAGAGCAAAAGGACAAATGGGATGGTACATTTAAAGGAAAAGAATTGGCTGAACAAACCTTTGTTTACACCCTAGTTGGAGAAACCGTTTTAGGTGAAAAAATTAACCTATCAGGTAATGTAACTATTGTTAAATAAGTAACTTATATCACACAAAAAAGATTTTATTTAAGTTTTTTTTAAAACTCTACAAACCTTTTATTATATTTAACGTCTATTAAAAAAAATAGAGAATGAATAAACTTTACTTTACTCTTGGATTATTAGTTAATCTAAATTTATCTTTAGGACAAACACAAGCACCAGTGGCATTAAATACTCAGCCTTTTTATGCCGAATGGAATACTCAAACTAAAGCACAAGGTGATTCTTGTGGGATTTATTTTAATAATTATATTGGATTACACAAAACAGTTTTAATTAGACAAGAGTATATGAGAACTGGAAATGCCGTTGAATCTGGACATTATAATGGACGTGCTCAAAAATTTTCAGCTCCTCAACCAATTGAAGTAAGTGGGGTTGAATTTTATTCTTACATCAATAATAATCCTAATGTTGATTCATTAATGGTAATTACCTCTTTAAATAATTATGATGCAGTAGCAGATTCTGTTGGGACCGAATTAGCAAGAGATACTGTTTATGTTAAACATACAGCTTTTACAACTCTTTTACCTGATTTATCTGTACAATCATTTTTTGACCAACCAATACTAGTAACTAACGATTATGTAGTTAGTGTTTTTACCCCTACAGATGATTCTTTAATTATATTAGCCAACGACCCATTTAGTAATGCTGGCAATGGAGAAAATTTAAGTTTTGCTTTATACGATAATGCTACTTATCCATCTTATTTTGGCTGGTATTCTAACTTAACAGATTTTGGTTATGATTACGATTATTTAATTGCCCCATTAGTAAAATTTAAACAACAAAATGGTTTTTTATTAGCCAACGATACCATTTGCGAAAATGTTAATGATGCTTGTGTTACATATAATCAAGAAGTCATTTTTAATGATTTAAAATACAATTCAAAAGCCAATAATAGTGCATCAACCATTTATTGGACTTGGGGAGATAATACTTTTAATTTAGGCTTAAACACCGCCTGTCATACTTATAATAATGGAGGTAATTACACTATCAATTTAAAAGATACCTTATATAAATGGGATTACAATTCAAGTTATTGCATAATAGATTTATCCTTGCCTATTGTTGTTTTAGATTCAGCCAATGCCGATTTTACATTTAATCAAACCAATACAACAGTAGATTTTACAGCTAATGTTATAGTTTATGATTCTCTTTGGTGGGATTTTGGAGATGGTCAAACAGAAAGTAATAATTTAACTCCTCAACACATTTATAATTCAATTGCTACTTATGATGTGTGGCTGCACGTAGTTAATCAATGTTCAGAGGATTCAGTAATGTATCAAGTAACAACTGATGATGTAGGACTTATTGAAAATTCAAATCAATCCATCAGCATTTATCCAAACCCCGTAAACAATATATTAACAGTAAATATTTTAAATACAAATCAGTATAACACTTTAAGTATAACAGATGTTAACGGTAAAAATGTGTATCAAACAAGCATTACAAACCAAAGTAACCAAGTAGATTTATCATCATTTACAAGTGGGGTTTACTTTGTGCAATTAATTGGTGCTAATGGAATTGAAACTTTTAAGGTAGTTAAAGAGTAAAATGTTATAAAAAAAAGAATTATGAAGTATCTATTGTTATTGTTAATAAGTAACTTTACCTTAATTGGCTTTTCTCAAGGCTCAGGAAGATGTCAGTTATATGATGGCACATCAAATTACACGCAAATTCCAGACAATCCTCAGTTTAGTTCTCATAAAAATGGGCAACTAAGCGTTGAAGCTTGGATAAGAGTAGAGGCTATTAATACGGATGGACATGGGCAACCTAGACAACCAGTAGTTGTTAAAGGTAATGGCGGAAGTTGGGAATGGGCACTTTATGTTTATGATAATTTAAGTATTGGTTTCTCATCATGGCAATGTGGAGGTTCAGGTCATTCAGAAATAAGTGGTGGAAGTATCGTTTTGGGACAATGGCATCACGTAGCAGCCTCATTTGATGATGGAAATTTTAATAGAGTTTACATAGATGGAGAGTTAGTTGTTACAGGAACAAGTTTTAATGGTTCAGCATGTGATGGTTCTAGACCCGTTAGAATAGGTTCAAGAGAGGACGGACAATATTTGAATGCATATATTGATGAGGTTAGAATATGGAATAAGGCTTTAACTCAAACAGAGATTAGAGATAATATGTGTAAAAAATTGACGGGTACTGAAGCCAATTTAACTGCTTATTACAGAATTGATGAATCAGCAGATAATACATGTAACGCAACAGATGATGTTTGTGATGCTACAGCAAATGGATTTAATGGAGCTAATTTTAACTCGCCAACTAGATTCTATTCTGGAGCAGCCATTGGAGATGCCTCTACTTATGTTTATACTAATTCTTGGGCTGGTCAAACACTTGGGTTAACATCTGTAAATAATGGGAATTTTGAAGTCAGTAATGTGTCTGGTTCGCCCGTAGGTGTTCATGTGTATAGGGTAGATGCTCAGCCAAATTCTCAAATAGGAATTCCTTATGGAATTGGTTCTAACCAAACCTATTATGGAACTTTTGTTGCTCGCTATCCAAGTGCAGGTTTTAGTATGCAAGTCACTTATGATTATACCAATTATCCTGACGCCATTACTAAAGAAAATACGTTGGTTTTATATGCCCGAGATGATAATGCAGATATGAGTTGGTTTGATGATGGAGCAGTATTAAATACCACGGCTAATACTTTAACAAATAACAGTGAAACCATAAGGTTAGAATATATTATTGCATTAAATAATGGCGCATTACCAATTACCTTAACTAATTTTGACGCCTCAATATACAATGAAAGAACTGTCCTTGTTGAATGGGTTACAGAAAGTGAAGTAAATAATGATTATTTTGAAGTAGAACATTCAATTGATGGTATTAATTGGACAAGTATTGAAAAAGTTGAAGGTGCAGGCAATTCTTCATCTGAAATTAATTATTCAATGATTGATAAAAACCCTAATTTAAGTCAAGTTAATTACTACCGTTTAAAACAAGTTGATTTTAATGGAGATTATTCCTACTCAGAAGTAAGAAGTGTGTCTTTTAATAAAAATGAAAAATCCATCAGCATTTATCCAAACCCCGTAAACAATATATTAACAGTAAATATTTTAAATACAAATCAGTATAACACTTTAAGTATAACAGATGTTAACGGTAAAAATGTGTATCAAACAAGCATTACAAACCAAAGTAACCAAGTAGATTTATCATCATTTACAAGTGGGGTTTACTTTGTGCAATTAATTGGTGCTAATGGAATTGAAACTTTTAAGGTAGTTAAAGAGTAAGAGGGTAGGTAAGTAGAGGAGATAATCAACAAATCAATTCCTCTCATCAGCGCCCCAATGCATTTTGCGTCTAATGGTGTTTAAAAAGTTTTGGTTTTCTGTTTGAATAATATTTATCATAAAAGGGGCTTTAGTAATGGCAAGTTCCATACTAGCATCAATAGGAACAGAGCGGGCATCCATAGAACATAAAAATTCCTTACTGCGTCCTTCAATTTTTAAAGTAATTTTTCTACTGTCAGGCACAACTACGGGTCTAACATTCAAATTGTGTGGCGCAATGGGGGTAATTACAAAATCTCTTGCTCCTGGCACCAAAATAGGACCGCCACAACTTAAACTATAAGCCGTAGAACCAGTAGGGGTAGAAATAATTAAACCATCAGCCCAGTAAGAGTTTAAAAACAAATCATCAATATAAGTATGAATGGTAATCATACTAGAACTATCCTTTTTATGAACAGTTAATTCATTCAAAGCGTAATTTTCGCCTTTAAATAAATCTAAATCATTATTTAATTTAATAACACTACGGGGCTGTAAACGATATCTGCCTTCTTTAATTTGTTCTAAAACACATTTAATATCCTCTTTTTGAGTAGAAGCTAAAAAACCAAGTCTTCCGGCATTTACCCCTAAAATAGGAATCCCGCTATCTTTAACCAAATGAATAGTTTCTAAAAAAGTACCATCACCACCAATGCTAATCATAATGTCAACATCATTTTTAATGTCGGTGTGTTTTTTATAAGTTTCTAAATTATCGCTAATGGTTAAACGGGGTTGTAAATACGGAAAATAAGGTTCATATATGGTAATGCCCCAACCATAATCGTTAATAATATCAATTAATTCCTGTACAAAAACCGAAAAACTATTGTCAAAACTCCTACCGTAAATTGCTACTTTCATTCTAAAAAATTACATATTCAAATAATTCATTAACTCATCATAACGGTCACTCATATCTTTGGTGTAGTTCCCCTTAGAATAAGTTTCGGTAATGTTGTAATCATAGCGCTCAAAAGTTCTTATTACCTTTTCAATATCATTAGTGTTAATTTTTAAGGTCACCTCAATTTGAGTACTGTTTGGGTGATAATTAACGTAAGAACTTAAAATTTTAGCATTATTCTCCTCACAAATTCTAGCAATTTCGGTTAAAGAATAATCGCGTTCGCCCATAGTTAAAACAATAATACTTCCGTTTTCTCTAATGCTACCCACAGCCACAATTTGCGACATTAAATATAATAAATCAGTGCAACCCAAATATTGATGGTTTTCATCCAAAATAGGAACAACCGTAATTTTTAAGTCCGCAATTAACTTCATAATGTCATAAACGTGCTGATTAGCATAAACAAAAGGCTTAGGTAAGTTAATAAACTCCTCCTTTAATTGATGCTTAGGGTCAACCATATCATAAATATCATCATCCGAAATAATACCCACATACTCACGCCCGTGCAACACCGCCAAATGACTCACCCTAAATTCATTCATCCATTGCAAAGCCTTTTCACCCGTCTCGGTGTACTTAATTGGTGGAATATATTCTGATATTAACTCTTTTGCTTTCATTTTGTTTTTTTGGGCGTTTCCTTCCCAACATATTGGGGCGGTCGGGCTTTCCGTTAAAGTTTATTTGTTTTAAAACCATTCAACTAAACTTTGGTGTGGCTTCTATGGTCGCCCCA
Source organism: uncultured Crocinitomix sp. (assembly GCA_964419855.1). Lineage (GTDB taxonomy): Bacteria > Bacteroidota > Bacteroidia > Flavobacteriales_D > Crocinitomicaceae > Putridiphycobacter. The sequence goes on along the minus strand of CAYQRJ010000095.1, from coordinate 151 downwards.
CCAAAATCAAGTTTCATTAAGTTTAAAAACAAACAAAGCTACCACTACAATCCCTAACGCAACTTTACGTTACAAATTAAACCATTCTATAGGTATTTTACGAATATTTTACTTAAAAAGTTATCAATATTTATTAAAAGGTCTTTTTTAG
>CAYQRJ010000094.1:0-9242 GCA_964419855.1 uncultured Crocinitomix sp. | reverse complement strand
CTGTTCAGCCACTACCTTTAAGGTATTTTTAACCTTTAAAGCAATGTCTTTAGCTGTATCTAAAGAATGATTAACCACCGTAACGTGCCCCATCTTCCTGAATGGTTTTGTAATGGCTTTTCCGTAGATATGAGGCTTAACCCCTTTCCATTCTAAAACTTTTTCAAGCCCTTTATATTGAACTTTTCCTATTTGACCTTTTTCGCCAAGCAAGTTAATCATTACAGAGGCATTGGTGATTTCTGTACTACCTAAAGGTAAATTTAAAATTGAACGCAAATGTTGCTCATATTGAGAGGTAATGTTTCCTTCTATGGTTTGATGACCTGAATTGTGAGGTCGTGGAGCAATTTCGTTAACTAAAACATCACCATTTTTTGTTAAAAATAATTCTACGGCTAAAATACCAACCATTTCAAGTTTTGAAATGATAGTTATAGCGATTTGCTGGGCTTTTTCCTTTATCTCATCATCTACCTGAGCAGGAGAGATTAGAAATTCAACCAAATTAGCTTCTGGATTAAACTCTTGCTCTACCAGTGGAAAAGCTTTTACCTCTCCTTTTGCATTTCTACCAACTATTACCGATAATTCTTTTTCAAAATCAACAAATTTTTCAAGTAAACTTGGAGCGTCAAAAGCTGAACTAAAATCATTAATAGATTTTAGGGGGGTTACTCCTTTTCCATCATACCCTCCTTTACGCATTTTTTGCATAAAAGGTAATTGGTCTTTATAGTTTTCTAATTCAGATTTATCATTAATTAAAAAAAAATCGGCAGTTGGTATTTGGTTGTTTTTATAAAATTGTTTTTGTAACCCTTTATCTTGTACTAACTCAATAATATGGGGTTGGGGATAAACTTTTACACCTTCTTTTTCTAATTGATATAATGCTTTAACGTTTACATTTTCAATTTCAATGGTTAAAACATCTTTATCTTTTCCAAAATAATACACGTCTTCATAATCGGTAATATCACCAAAAGTAAATAAATGGGCTACCTCACGTGCTGGCGAGTATCCACTGCCATCCATAATATAAACTTTCACATCTAAATTGGCCGCCTCTTGAATAAACATTCTGCCTAATTGACCACCGCCTAAAATACCTAATTTAAAATGAGGATGATAAAAATGTTTCATTATTTATTTGTTTTTGCAAAGATAATTTTTTTGTTGAGTTTGTATAATAAATTCTAAATAATCGCTTAACCTTTGCACTAACCCGCAAAATTCACCACTATATTGTTACCGCTTAGTTGAAACTCAGTAAATCAAATTATTAATACGCTTATCATGTGATTTAATAATACCCAAATTTGAGGGAGTTTGAAATTATCTTTATTCATCTGCTATATTTCTAAACCTTTGAAATACTAAGGTATTCCTGCGGATTTTAAAATTTCGCATCTAAACAAAGCTAATTCCATGAATTTTTGCGGTTAAACCCCTCTTATTTCCAAATATTCTCCATCAAATTAATAGTAATTTCTTTAATTTTAACTGGTTTACCATTTCTATTCCATAAACTAATTATTATTTCATCATCTGCTTCTAACTCTAAAGGAATAGATGTAGCAAAAAAACCAGTTTTGTTGTTTGTAGGATGATTTATCATTGGTTCCAAATCTTTACCAAACCATAAATTTTCTCCTGACCGAGTTTTTATTAATTCACCATTTCGTTTTGCAGTTAAAGTAGCAGTTAATTGAGCGTCAATTGACATAATTGCCGTTACATCAATTTTTAAATAATATTTTTTGTTAAATGATTTTGCTGATTTAAAACCTAAATCTGATAATGTTAAACTAAAATCTGGTCCGTAAGGATTTAATGAATCCAATAAGTAATAATTATTCATTACGTTACTTGCATTAAAATTCCATTCAGAATTAGAATTAGTAGGATCAAATACAGCTAAAATTTCTTTAGTTTGGTTTATTTCATTTAAGGGTTTAGTTTTTGACAACAGTAGTACATTAGAATTAAAATATTTGTGATATTCTACAATATATGGATAAAAAAAATGGCAAGTTTCAAACAACTGCGGTAGTGTTCCTCTTGTTGAATATCCAACAATACAATAAGGCTGAGTAGTTGTTAATAACTCATTGTAAATTTGTTGTGATTCGCCATACTCTACCCTATCTTTATTAAACTGAATGGTGTCTCCAAGTTGATGAGCATAATAATTCAAATAATAAGGGCTATTCACATTCATATAAGTTACAATGTTTTTTTTGCCATATTTTTTTTGCCATTCAACTATTGGGTATGCTAACTCTTTTAACACGCCAAAGTGTTTATTTTTAAATAGCTGTTTTTCAAAAATGGTGGTCAATAAAATGGTAATAAATAAAACTGAAAATATAATTTTAAACTCTTTTTTATTAAGCTTTGAAAAAGGTATGCTAATTAACAAAAACAAAAAAGGTAAAGCAAAATACATTACCGGAAATTTTAATATTGGCGAGCTTATATAAGAAAAAACAAAACCAACTATATATATCCCAAAAAACCAAATTACAAATAACTTAACCGCTTGTTTATTTTTTAGTTTAATTTGATTAACTGACTTTAATGTTACTATTAAAGCTAAGGTTAAACCAGTAATTAACCACCAAGACTCATTAAATACATAATATATAAACTTAAATAGCCAATATTTAGAAGGAGGGCTAAGCCACTGCAAGCCACCATCAATACTTAAATGATATAATGTAATATTAATGTGAGGTATAAAAAGAACTATTGATAGAAAACCTGCAAATATGTAATGTTTTAAAATGGTCTTTTTAATAAAAAACAAACCACTTAATCCCATTAATCCTACTAACATAAAATCAAAATAATGGGTGTACATTGCCAACGTAAAACTCAATCCTAATTTTACAGAATTTTTCCACTTAATTTTTAAATCTTTACTATTGTTAAGTTTAAAATAATATAAAGCGACTAGTAAACTAAATACCACTCCAAAACTATAAGGACGAGCCAGTTCAGACTGTAAAATAGGAAAAAAAGTTAAAGACATAAACAATGATGCTATTAACCCTGCTTGTTTAGATAACACCTCTACACCAAGTCGATAAGTTAAAATAACAGCCACAACTCCTGCAATAACAAAAGGAAACCTTAAAGCCAATTCGCTAGTACCAAAAACAGAACTCCATATTTTTTCAAACACCTGTATGCCAGCAGGGTGCATATCGCCTGTTTTAACTCCAATTTCAAAAAAATCGTTTAAATTATTAATTCTTAACCTTGTAATAGCACTTAACTCATCAGATGAATAAGAATGTGTAACCGAAACCGAAAATCTTAAAATTGCTCCTGTTAAAACAATTAACCACAAATAAATATTAGACGATATCTTATTTATAATTTTTTTCAATCTGTTATTTATATTCTTGTGAAATCTGACCACTAATTCTTAACAAGTCGTAATGTGTTTTTAGTACATCAAACAAGCGGTCAAAATAAGATAAAACTGTTCTTTGATAAGATGATTTAATATCATTTAGATTAAACACATTTATTAAACCTAAGTCATATTTTTCTTTACCTAAATTCCATAATTGTTCGGCGTGTTTTACCATCTTGTAGGTCATTGATTCTATTTTGGTTTGAGTGACATACAATTCATAAATAGATTTAAGCTGATGACTTAATTTTAGTTTTAATTCATCTATTTGTAATGTAGCTGCTTGATATTGAATTTTTGCTATTTCTGTATTTCTTTTTCTATTCCATCCATTAAACAAGGTGTATTTTGCGTTAATCGTTCCGTAATAATTTAGAGCATTTGTATTGGTAGAAAAACCTTGATCGCCCAAAAGCTCAATATACCCAACTGATGGTGAAGCACCTAACCCTAAACTAATTACTGGATAATAGGCAGATTTTTGAGCTTGTTGATTTAAGTCTTGTAATTCTAAATTATAATATTGGTTTTTAATGTTTTGATTAGATTTCATCATTAAATTTAATAAATCGTCATAAGATAAATTAGAAATAACAAATTCTAACTTATCCGTTAAATTGTACTCTTCTTCAACTCCTTCTGCCATTAATAAATTCAAGTTTCTCTTGGCATTTTTTAACGCCAACTCTTGTATTAAAACACTACTTGAATCAGACAAAACTAAATTTTCAAACTCTAATAAGTCAAAAGATGTTGAAGTCCCTATCTCGTTTTTCATCTTAAAATAATCCAATTTATCTTTAGAAAATTTTAATAGATTTTTTACAACTTGCAATTTGCGACTTTGAACAACTGCGGTATAATAGGCAATAATAGTTTCATAAATTGTATTTTCAATAACCACAATGGCATTACCTTTTGTTTGTCCTTCTAATTGTTCAAATTTTTGTTTGTTAATTCTAATTCCAAAACCATTAAAAATAACCCAATTCATATCTAAAGACAACTTTAAATTATCACTAAAAACCACTCCTGGAAAAAAGGATGCAGGGTTATTACTATTATCAGCTAAATTAGCAGAGTTACCCAAGTTTAAAGCAAAAGTAGGTGTCATTCCAGCAGTTCCCCAGTTATTTTGTAATTGAGACACTTGTACATTAGTTTCTATCAATTTAATTTGATAATTATTTTCCAATGCTTTAGATACAGCTTGTGCTACGCTTAAATCGGATTGACCAAAAGAAACAGAAGCTAAAATTATTGAAAAAATAAAAAGACCACGCTTAAACATAAAATGTTATTATTTAAAATATCTAAAATCTTGATTGTTTTTTATGTTTTTTAAACTCTCATAAATTAGCTTAATACAATTTTCAACATCATTTTTATGAGCCATTTCTACCGTAGTGTGCATATATCTTAAAGGTAAAGATATTAAAGCTGATGGTACACCTGCATTTGAATAAGCAAACGCATCTGTATCTGTTCCTGTTGCTCTTGAAACCGCAGCACGTTGAAAAGGAATTTTACTTTTTTTAGCCGATTTAAGTATTAAATCTAACAAATTATTTTGAACAGCAGGACCGTAAGTTAAAACAGGACCGTCTCCCCCTACCAAATCTCCTTGTTGAATTTTATTAATCATTGGGGTTTGAGTGTCATGACAAACATCTGTAATAATGGCAACATTAGGGTTAATTTTTTCGGCTATCATTTGAGCTCCTCTCAACCCTACCTCCTCTTGTACAGCATTAGTAATATATAATCCAAAAGGTAGTTTTACTTTATTTTGATGTAATAAACGAGCAACTTCTGCAATCATAAAGCCTCCTATTCTGTTATCTAAAGCACGCCCCACAAATTTATTTTTATTTAAAATAATAAATTCATCAGGGTAAGTCACTACACACCCTACATGAATACCCATTTTTTCAACTTCTTCTTTAGAATTAGCTCCACAATCTAAAAATATATTGTCTTGTTTTGGTGGTTTTTCGGTTGATTTACGTGTATGAATAGCTGGCCACCCAAAAACTGCTGGCACAATACCTTTTTCAGTATGTATATTTACTCTTTTAGATGGCGCAATTTGATGATCAGACCCTCCATTTCTACGCAAATAAATAAAACCTTCTTTTGTGATGTAATGTACAAACCACGATATTTCATCAGCATGTGCTTCAATAACTACTTTATATTTTGCTTTTGGATTGATAATTCCAACCACACTTCCATAACTGTCCACCATATAATCATCAATATATGGCTTAATATAATTTAACCACAATTTTTGTCCTTCTTTTTCAAACCCCGTTGGAGAAGCATTATTAAGGTATTTTTCTAAAAAGTTAATCGACTTTTTTGTAAGAATTGATTTTTGCATAGCTGTAAATTTAGCACAATTATTGTTATTTCAATATAAATTAATTAATTTAGCGACTGTAAAATTACAAATACTATGAAAAAACTAATCATATTTGGTGCATTTTTATGCGTAAATAGTTTGATTTATGCGCAAACTGACACCACAAAAACCATACAAGGTAAAGAAGTTGACCAATCAACACTAGACTCATTAGGTATGGTAAACCCTAAAATTTTAGAATCTTATAATGAAGGTGTAAAACTTTTAAATGAAGGAAAAAATATTCCTGCCATTCAAAAATTTACCGAAACGTTATTAATGGACGATAAATATGTGGCTGCCTATTTTAATAGAGGTGTGGCTCAAAAAAATATCGAAAAATATGATTTAGCCATTAAAGATTTTGACAAAGCCATTGAACTTGACCCTTCTCACGACAAATCTCTTTACTTAAAAGGACAAGCATTAATGGCTACTCAAGCTTATGATAAGGCTGCCGAAAGTTTTGCTAAAGCATTTAAGGCTAACCCTGCCAACGAAAAAGCAGCTTATTATGAAGGTGTAGCTTATTTTCAAATGGAGGATTATGATAAAGCTGTTAAAGCTTATGATAAAGCCATATCTGCCAAATCAGATTACGCTTATGCTTATAATGATAGAGGAAGTGCTAAATTAAAAAAAGAGGATATTGATGGAGCCATTGTCGATTATAAATACGCTATTAAATTAGACCCTAAGTTAAGCTTTGCTTTTAACAATTTAGCATCTGCCTATCGTAAAAAAGGAGATTATACTACTGCTGATAAATATTACACAGACGCTTTAAGATTAAAACCAGATTATTATGTAGCATACAACAATAGAGGTTTATCTAAATTTGAACAAGGTAAATACATGGATGCCATTGCCGATTTTAAAAAAGCCATTACTATTAACTCTAAATATGCTTATGCTTACAATAATTTAGCATCTGTTTACATTAAAATGGAAAAATATAAAGAAGCTATTGATAATTGCAACAAAGCGTTAGAAATTGAACCCGAATATATGGAAGCTTTTTTTAATAGAGGTATCGCCAAAGAAATGCTTAAAGATTTAAAAGGTGCTTGTGCCGATTGGGAAGACGCTTTTATTTTAGGGTCTGAAAATGCCGAAAAATACATAAATAGCCCTGCTTGTACCGAAAAATAATTCACCCTTTAAAAAGATTTAAAATGAAAAATATTATTACATTACTTATTATATTGACTTTAAGCATCAATTTTTCTTTTGGACAAGATGTTCCTTTTGATAAAAAATTGTTTCCTAAAGAACAAAAAGCTCAATTTAAAATAGCTAAAGAACATTATGAAAATGGAAATGAAAAATTAGCCGACTTACCAATTGACCAACTAGGAAAAATATCGGCAAACAAAATACCTATGCAAGTTGATTATAGAGGTGCATTAACTGAATATCTAGAAGCATACAAGTTTAATCCTAAAAGTGCTGACTTAAACTATAAGATTGGAATTTGCTACTACAATACCGATAAATATAAAATGAAAAAATATTTTATAGCTGCCTATAAACTTAAACCAACAGTATCTAAAGATATTCATTATTTTATAGGAGAAAGTTATCACATTGATGGAGATTGGCAAAAAGCCATTGACGAATACAATAAATTTGCATCAACTGCTCCAGCCGAATTAATTGACATGAAAACTAAAGCCGTTAAAAAAGTTCAAGAATGCAGAAATGGACAACAATTAGAAAGTCAAAAAGCTAGAGTTTGGATTGATAATTTAGGAAATAAAATTAATTCAAAATATCCAGATTACGCCCCTGTAATTTCTACAGATGAAGCCATATTGATTTTTACAGCCAGACGTCCTGATAATGAAGAATTATCTGTTGACGGAGATTATTTTGAAGATTTGTATGAATCTAAAAGGGTAAATGGTGAATGGACTAAAGCTGTTAATATGGGAAAACCTGTTAATGTTCAAGGGCAACATGATGCCACCATAGGTATTTCTCCTGATGGGCACACTTTATTTATTTATAATGATGATAAAGGTAGAGGTGACATTTTAATTACGACAGATGAAGATGGTTCTTGGTCTAAACCTGAAAGATTAAACAAAAACATTAACACTAAAGATTATCATGAACCAGATGCTTCATTATCTTTTGATGGAAAAAGATTATATTTCACTTCAAACAAACCTGGCGGATATGGAGGACATGATATTTATTATTCTGATTGGGATGAAGAAAAAGAAGATTGGGGACCAGCTCACAATATAGGTGACATATTAAATACACCTTATGAAGAACGTTCGGTATTTATTCACCCTGATGGTGAAACCATGTATTTTGCTTCTACTGGACATAACACTATGGGGGGATACGATTTATTCTACTCTAAACTAGTTGATGGAGTTTGGCAAAAACCTGTTAATTTAGGTCCTCCTCTTAATACACCTGGAGATGATGTTCAACTTGTTGTTGCAGGTAACGGTCGATACGGTTATTATTCGTCTTATAAGGCAGAAGGATTTGGTGAAAAAGACATTTATTTAATTACATTCTTGGGTCCTGAAAAATTACCTATTTTAAGTGGTGAGGACAATTTAATTGCTTCTATTGCCAATCCTATTAAAGAAAAAGTTGTTGAGCCAACCGTAAAAGTTGAAGGTGCAAATATGGCTATTCTAACAGGTATAATAAGAGATGAAAAAACAAAAAAACCTCTAAAAGCTCAAATTGTATTAATTGATAATGAAGAAAACAAAGTCATAGCCGAATTTACATCAGATGCTGTTACAGGTAAATACTTAGTGTCGTTACCTGCTGGTAAAAACTACGGTATTGCTGTAAAAAAAGAAGGCTATTTATTCCATTCTGAAAACATTATTATACCCAACGAAAGTGGATTTAGACAATACGAAAAAGATGTAGATTTAAAGAAAGTAGAAATAGGTCAAACCATTGTACTAAGAAATATTTTCTTTGACTTAGATAAATATACATTAAGACCTGAATCTGTTAACGAACTAGAAAGATTGGTTAAATTAATGAAAGACAATCCTACAATGAAAATTGAATTATCAGGACATACAGACACAAGAGGGAGTGCTGAACACAATAGAGTTTTATCTGAAAATAGAGCCAAAGCTGTTGTCGAATACTTAATTGACCATGGCATTTCTAAAGACCGCTTAAAATATGCTGGTTATGGCGAAACTCAACCTATTATTCCAGATTCAAAAATTTACAAAGAAAAATCTAAAGATAAAAGAGAAGAAATGCACCAGCAAAATCGTAGAACAGAATTTAAAATTTTGAGTCTTTAAATTTATTTTAAAAAAGCATTAAAAAACCACCTTTTTAGGTGGTTTTTTAATTTCTTAATCAATTAATATATAACCTTTTTTAATTAAAACAGTACATATAATTAGGGAG
>CAYQRJ010000093.1:0-9263 GCA_964419855.1 uncultured Crocinitomix sp. | reverse complement strand
TTACTTTTGAGTAAAAACACAAATAGCTGTAGTATCAGACTCACATTCTGTTTTTAATGCACTGACTTCATCTTTTGCTACTTTTCCGTAATTTTGTTCTGTTATCTGCCCTTCACATTCGCAAGCATAACTTTTTTTACAAGATTGAAAAGCTGTTACTGATAAGGCAACAATTGAAATGATTAATATTTTTTTCATAATTCAATAAATTTAGTTTTAATTTTATTTTAAAGTACAATTTGTTGTTTTCTTTTCGTTAGGCAAGTCAGAATAAAAATCCATAGCATTACAACTGTCCACTGCTTGTTGTTTTTTCATTTTAGAAAATGAAAAATTTTCTACTGGAGGTTCATCTGTTACACCTCCTGTTGTAATAATGGTTTTACACTCGCAAACATAATTTTTTTTACAAGCTGTAAATGCAATAATTCCAAATGCTAAAAACAAAAAATATTTCATAATTTATATAAAGTTTTTGTAAAATTAAGAAAAAACAACAGAAATTAAAGTTTTTATTCCAATTTTTAATGATAAGGGGTCAATATCAAATTTAGAATGATGCACAGGATACGTTATATTTTTGCTCTCATTTTTAACGCCAATCCTTATAAAAGTGGCAGGTATAACTTGTCCGTAAAAGGCAAAATCTTCTCCTGTTAGTCTTAAAGGCAAATCAATTACTTTGTTTTTACCTAACGTATTTTCTAGTTTTTGTTTGGTTTTTTCAGTTAATTGTTCATCATTTTCTAGATAGGGATAACCTTTAATGATGTTAACATCTATTTGGGCACCAAATCCGTTAGCAATAAAAGTAGCTTGTTTTTTTATTAAATGGTGAGCTTTATCTCTCCACTCTTCATTCATTGTTCTGAAAGTTCCTTCTAATTTAACTTGGTTAGGAATAACATTAGTAGCACCCAAGCCTTCAATTCGTCCAAAAGAGAGTACTGAAGGAATAGGTGGAGGGCAACTCCTGCTTATGACAGATTGTAATGCTGTAATAATGTGAGCTGATGTTAGAATGGGGTCAATATTTTGATGGGGCATAGCACCATGTCCACCTTTACCTGTTATGGTCATATAAATTTCATCACAAGATGCCATATACATTCCTGATTTTAAACCAACTTTACCAGCTTCTAATTCAGGAAAAACGTGTAGGGCATAAATTTCATCAACTTTAGGATTTTCAAGTACGCCTTCTTTAATCATTAAACTTGCCCCTCCTGGTAATTTTTCCTCACCTGGTTGAAAAATAAATTTGACTTTACAATTTAAACTCTCCTTATGCTGATTGATAATTTTTATAGTTCCCAACAACATAGCTGAATGAGCATCATGACCACAAGCGTGCATCATGCCTTTGATTACAGAACGATAATTAACATCATTTTCTTCAGTTATTGGTAACGCATCTAAATCTGCCCTTAATGCTATACATTTACTGCTTGATTTTGAAGGTTGAATAATACCAACAATGCCTGTAGTTGCCATCATCTGATAAGAAATGCCCCATTCTTTTAATTTATTTTGAATAAATTTTGAGGTTTCAAACTCTTTAAAAGATAGTTCGGGGTGTTGGTGTAGATGTTCTCTAACGGCTACAACTTCATCAAAAACAGTTTCAATATTTTCTTCTATAATAGGACTTAACATTTAGTGATTGTCTTTGGTAATTTCTGTTGTTATTTTATTAGTATTCCGATTATCAAAGCGTTGTTCTTTAACTCCCGAGTATATCATTTTACCAGCAATGTAAAGCATTAAAAAACCAAATACCAATTTAACTTTTGCGGGTGATAGTTTTAATGATAGTTTAGAGCCGTAATACCCTCCAATTACAAAAGCTAATGCTATAATTACGCCATAACTAATGTTTAATTGACCTGCTTTATAATAGTTCATCACTGCTAAAATGCCAATAGGGGGCAACATTAAAATTAAACTGGTTCCTTGTGCTTCATGCTGAGATAATCCCATAATATAAACCAAGGCAGGAACCATAACTACACCTCCGCCTATTCCTATAAAACCGCTCATTGCACCTGCAAACAAGCCTATCAAAATTAAAAGTATTATGGTTTGAAATGTCATATTTTAATGTTTTAAATATCTAACCCTAACGATAAAATTAAACGTGGTTTTTGTAACTCAAAGTTTTCTATTCCCCAACCTAAATCTGCTTTAACAAAATAACCCCAAATTTTAGATCTTGCACCAAAACCAACTGCGCCAATAAAAGGTTCACGCAAGTTTTCTATTTTAATGGTAACAGGTTTGTCATTAATAATTTGTGTGTTAAAATAATTATCAGGCGATAAAGGATGCGGACCAGTCCAAGCTGTTCCTACATCAGCAAAAGCTACTAACTGAAAATGTCTAACCACATCATATTTTATTGGATAGGACGAAAAGAAAGTGAAAATTGGTAACCTCAACTCACTATTAAATAAAATAAAACTATTACCATTTCTAATATTTTGAGTAAATCCACGCATTGGGGTTGCTGTGGTTTGGAAACCAAAATTTTGACTAGGATCAACGCCAATGTCATAATTAAACTGAGGGGTAAAAATCCAATTATCAACCGCTCCCATATAATACAACAATTTTCTATTGCCCAAAGATGTGGCGCCTGCCAAACGATTTACCCATATAAAATTACGTGTAAGTCTATTATATTGACGTAAATCTAGCCCTAAATTTATGGTTGATGCTCTCTTTTCGACTCCAAATAAATATTCCGAAAACAGTTTCATTCTGCTACCTCTTCTTATGTTCATTTCCATAGGTATAGAATTATCAAAAACCAGTTCAAATTTTAAACCTGTTGTGTGATTATATGTAATTGGTTGTATTAATGAGGCGTCACTGTATGGAATAAAAACTCTATTGTCTTGTCTTACATTAGTTGTCATTCTTAATGCTAGTACTTCATTAAACGGAAAACTAAGTCTATATCTTAAATCGTGAGTAGTGGTTGTAAAATAATTGGCTCTATCCACAATTTTTTGGCGATAATAAATCAATCTGTGGTCAAATCTATTTTTAAGATTTTCAATTTTTAGTAATTGTTCTCCTCCTCCACTAAAACTTGTAGGGATTCTTATGCCTCCTAACAATTTATAATCATCAAACAAATCACTTGCGCCAATTTTAAGCATGGCATTCATTCCTGCATTAAAATAAACAGTGCCTGGTCCGTTATACACTTGATAATTTTGAAATAAAAAGTTGTTATCTAACTGAGTCAATAAAAAGTTTTTAGCAAAATTTATTTTATAAATAGAATATTTTGGTTTTACATAATTATCTTTAGTTTTTGTGCTATCAGTTGCAGTTGAATCCGTATTTTCTGATTTTACTTTATCGCCAATTTTTACAATTATTTTTTGATAATTGACATTATTAATGTAAGAGGTATCTTTTTTAGTTTGATGTTTTAATCTATCATTAAATTTTAATTTATCCTCTTTAGATTGTTTATAGGTAGCGTTTCTAAAAGCAGAAATATCATCAGATAGTAATTCTTGCTTAGTTTTTTCAAACATTTTAAACTTGTGATTTTGATACACCACATAAATTGAATTAAACTGTCTGTTAAAATAATGTTCGTTAATTGAAGTAACGTAATTGGTTAAAGGTTTTGGAGTTATAGAATAAGAATAATGTGTAATGGTATCAATATAGGCAATGCTACTATCTTTTTGAGAAATAAATTGATTTAAAATTCCATTATGGTCAGATAAAAACACGTAGTTATCATTAAAAGGAAAAGGTTGAGTTTCGTTATCGTTAGGTGTTTGTGTAATTCTGGTTAAATACTTAAAAGTATGCTTAGCATCCTTTAAATTATAGACAAAAATGTCATTTTTATTGGGTATGAAATTAATTTTAGGAGTAATTGGCGAAATGGTGTCAGATACTCTGTTAGAGGCAAACACCAAATGATGATTGTCTTTAAATCTAGGGGTTAAATCGTCAAAAATATCGTTAGTTAATTGTTGTTTACCTCCACCACTTACGTTGTAAACATACAAATCAGTTTGACCTTTAACCACAGCCGATATAGCAATTTTTTTTCCATCAGGAGAATAATCAAAACTTAAAATTTTATCGTAGCCTTTTACCGCTTTTTTGGTTAAAGATTTATCGTGTAAAGTGTATATAAAAAACATCACCTCACCTTTTACTTCAGCATAAAAAGCTAAAGCATCACCACTTGGATGCCATTCCATTACTGGGTAAGAAAAATCTTGAATGCGTTCAAGTTTAGGCTCAGCTGCATAAACTTTGGTTGTTTTTTTTGTGTTTTTATCATAAATTTTTATTCTATATCGCCCCAATGTATTTTCAATGTAAGCTATTTTTGAGGCATCATCATTAATTTTTACCGAATAATAAACCGATTCTTTTTTATGTTTAAAATCTATTTGTTCGCCAGATGGTTCTTTTTGATAATCGTATTCACTCACATATCGGGCTTTAAAAAAGTTGATATAATTTTTGCTTAAAGTAATGTAATCTTGTCCAATGGTGACGTACAAAGCCCTTTCAAAATTGCCAGTTACCCTTGTTAATCCCAACAAATTAGGTAGGGTTGTAGACCCGTAATTTTCAGATATAAAGTACCAGACGGCTTGTCCTATATAAATTTTGTCCTCATCCGATAAATTATTAAATCTATTTACTCTTTTAGTTAATACCAAATCTTTAACTCTACTGTCTATAAATGGATTCCAACCTTCCACCATATAATTTATCAATCCTTTTTCTAACCAAAAAGGTAAACTTGAATTTAGGTTAGATTTGATTTGATTTTTCCAATTACCACCATAAAAAATATGTTTAACTAAGACCTCATATACAGCTCCTTTAATAATTTTATTAAAATCTTGATGGTTACCAGGATAATATACAAAAATTTTAGACCCTACAATTTGACTTCCACCTGCAATTTCAGAATTTTCGTCATCTGTTATTCCTAAGTTAGATTGTCTAAATTTAGCTTGACTTTGATAAACAATAATTTCCATTTTTTCTGGAAAAATATAATCTAATTTCCCCTCAGCATCAGATAAATAAAGGTGTAAAGTGCGAGCAGTATAAACGGCTAAATCTTCATTTGCTCCCGAATAATAAATTTTAAATCTTTTATAATTGTGATACTTCCAGCTAAAACCATTGTATTGCACTCTGTTTTTACCATATTCTTGATATGCCCCTCTGTAAAATTGAGCGTTAACAGGCAAATGCGTAAAACACATCACACTTAAAAACCATATTGTTAGCAGTTTTTTCACAAATTAGTTTGTAAATATACAAAAATCCATTTTTAAAACTGTAAAAAAAAGAATAGTTGTTTAATTTTGTATCAAAAAAACAACAAATGATTCAAATAAAAAAATTAACCTTTAATCCTTTTCAAGAAAATACCTATATTTTATTTGACGAAACTAAGGAGTGTGTAATTATTGACCCAGGATGTTATACCAAAGATGAACAACAGCAATTATTAAATTTTATTAAAGATAATGGTTTAAAACCTGTTAAACTTTTAAACACACACTGCCACATTGACCACGTGTTGGGAAATTATTTTGTGAGCCAAACTTTTAATTTAGAATTGGGTATTCATAAAGATGATTTAGTGACTTTAAATTCTGTTTCTACTTACTGCCATTTATACGGATTTGATGCTTATCAATTATCGCCAGAACCAGCTTATTTTTTAAATGAGGGAGATAAAATAACATTTGGAAATTCAGAGTTAGATGTTATTTTTTGTCCAGGTCATGCTCCAGGTCACGTAGTGTTTTACAACAAAAATCAGCAATTTGTAATTAATGGAGATGTTTTATTTCAGGGTAGTTTTGGTAGAGTTGATTTGCCTGGTGGCGATTTTGCCACGTTAAAACATTCTATTACAACAAAAATGTTTGCCTTGCCTGATGAAGTAGTGGTTTATACAGGACACGGTGGGGAAACAACCATTGGTACAGAAAAAGTTTATAATCCTATTTTGAGTTATGAGGGGTGATTTTTAGACTGTTAGATTATTAGATTTTAGACTATTAGTTGTCAGACTGTTAGATGTTAGATTGCTAGATGCTAGATTGTTAGGTGTTAGACTGCTAGATTGCTAGATTTTAGTTCCGAAAGTTTTCGGAATAGATGTTAGACTGCTAGGCTAGACTATTAGATTTTAGACTTTAAGATGATATTTTTATTTGTTTTTAAAGCTTTGAACTGCTTTTCTAACGCTTTCGTATTTATCTAGTAATTTTTTGGCAGTTTTGTAATCTACTCCTGTTTCATTCATTACCATTTTTACGCCTCTGTCCACCAATTTATTATTGCTGAGTTGCATATCTACCATTTTATTGCCTTTAACTTTACCTAAACCAATCATTAATGAGGTAGAAATCATATTTAAAATTAACTTTTGAGCCGTTCCAGATTTCATTCTAGTGCTACCAGTTACAAATTCAGGTCCAACTACAGCTGTAATGGAGTGTTTCGCTAACAGACTTAATGGACTACCTTCATTGCACGTAATACCAGCAGTTAAAACACCGTTTTTATTTGCGTTTTCTATTGCACCTAGCACATAAGGAGTTGTTCCACTTGCAGCAATTCCTACTAAACAATCTTTATCCGAAATATGGTATTTAAGCAAATCTTTCCACCCTTGTTGAGTGTCATCCTCTGCAAATTCTACTGCTTTTCTAATGGCAGAATCACCACCTGCAATTAATCCTACAACCAACTCGTGAGGTACACCAAAAGTAGGCGGACATTCACTGGCATCAACTATACCTAATCTGCCACTTGTTCCTGCACCAATGTAAAACAACCGACCTCCAATTTTTAATCTTTTTAAAGCCTCAACAACAAAAGATTCAATATTTGGAATACATTTTTCAAATGTTAACGGTACAGTTTTATCTTCAGAATTAATGTTAGTTAATAATTCTAACACACTCATTTTTTCTAGGTGGTTGTATTTTGATGATTGCTCTGTTGTTCTCATTAATTAAAATTATATGGTTTCAAAAATACAACAACATAATCAATAAGTCACACCATTTAAAAAAATAATTTATCAATGGCATTAATTTTGTTTAACTTTATATGTAACCATAAATTACAATAAAAATGAAAACATTAAACTACTCATATAAAACAAAAAAATACAAAAGCTTTGATTCAAGTTTAAAAAAATTAGGTGTTCATTTATTAGACATCAAACAAGCCAAAAAACAAAACGTTAAAAAATCAGCATAACTAAAATTAACAGTACTTACAACAATGCCATTATTACTATATGTGATGATGGCATTTTTATTTGAAATCATTATATTTGTCGCAAATAATAAAGTAAACAAAATGTCAGTACATAAAGAAATTAAAAAAGTAACCACCCACATTTTACAAGAGATGAAAGCTAGAGGAGAAAAAATCTCAATGTTAACAGGTTACGATTATTCAATGGCTAAAATATTAGATGAAGCTGGCATTGACATTATTTTAGTTGGAGATTCAGCCTCAAATGTGATGGCTGGACACGAAACGACCCTTCCCATTACGTTAGACCAAATGATTTATCACGCTTCATCTGTGATTAGAGCTATAGATAGAGCTTTAGTTGTGGTAGATTTACCATTTGGATCATATCAAGGTAATTCTAAAATGGCGTTACATTCAGCCATTAGAATTATGAAAGAATCTGGCGGACACTCAGTTAAAATGGAAGGAGGGCAAGAAATTATAGAATCTATTGAAAGAATTTTAACTGCTGGTATTCCTGTGATGGGACACTTAGGTTTAACGCCTCAATCTATTTATAAATTTGGTACTTATACCGTAAGAGCCAAAGAAAATGAAGAAGCAGAACGCTTAATTCAAGACGCCATTGCATTAGAAAAAGCAGGTTGTTTTGCATTGGTTTTAGAAAAAATACCTGCCAAATTAGCCCAACAAGTTGCTCAAACCATTAAAATTCCTGTAATTGGTATAGGAGCAGGAAATGGTGTAGATGGACAAGTATTAGTTAGCCACGATATGCTTGGTATTAACAATGACTTTAACCCCAGATTTTTAAGAAAATACAACAATCTACACCAACAAATGTTAGAGGCTTTTAAAAGTTATATCTCTGATGTGAAAAGCTCAGATTTCCCAAACGAGAAAGAACAGTATTGATTTTTGTTTTTTTAGGAAATTAAGAGCAAAGAAATTAGTTTGAAAGAATTTGAATTTATTCAAAATATTGAAACTTTTTTATGGTTTAGGATTAACGTGGAGTGTATGAAGTGTTAGGCGTTTAGAAGCTTCAATTTTTTTTACTATAGCTATCGGGATTGCACTATGTTTTTTTGCGTCTGTTGCACAAATATATTCAAATTAAACATTGCTATAAAATTAATCAAAAAAGGTCGTTTTTTTATCTAAAAGTGGCTTAAATCGCTTCTTTTTATTGAGAGGTTTTTATAGTTTATTGCTTTGTGCAAGGGGTACTTTTGTTAGCAGCTTTTTTATTTCCATTCCCAATTTAATTCGTCAATAATTTTCAATCCAATTTCGTTAAATTTATTTTTTATAATGTCTGGATTTTCCATTTCTCGCTTTGGGATAATCAAAGACATTCCTGTCGATATTTTCAATAAAAAATGGTCTTTAGTTTCGTTTACTTCTTCTATTTCTTTCAGTATTATTTTTCCTTCTCCTGTTTTGTCTTTCGAGTAAATATATTCTTTCGTGATTTTCAGGTTTTCAATTTCTCCAAATCGCTTTTGATAATTTTCTTTTATGTAGTTCTTGTAATGTTTTTTATATCGCCAATTGAAATATTTAGGGTAGAAAAGTCCACAAATAATTGCAATTACTCCGAAATAAATAGTCATTGCAATGTTATTCTGAAAATAGAAATATATTCCCAAAACTAGAAAAGCAATTGTTAGAAGAATCCATCCCTTTTTTTTCTTTTTCATTATTCGTTTTGACTTAGATGCTGTAAAAAGCTGAAAGTCTAAAAAATCGTTTTCTTCTATTTTGTATTCTATTTCCATTTTTTTTCTGCAATTGCTGCTAACGTCTACTTGTATGGTTAGTGGCGTATTAAAAGTGCCAACTTTTAGGTTAAACACCAAACTTTATTTAAAGCATTAAACTTTGAGTTAAGCACTTAACACGCCATTAACTATACAAATTGTTACCCAATGTACTATCTATCATTATTCAAACACAATTGGTTTATTGCT
>CAYQRJ010000092.1:3852-9269 GCA_964419855.1 uncultured Crocinitomix sp. | reverse complement strand
TTGGCGTGCCTTGTCTCTACGTTTTTTTTTTGCGCGCTGCCACATTTATTTAGACAAGGCGTGCCTTGTCTCTACTTTATTGATGCGCTTGCTTTTTCTTTACTTATACTTAAAACAACTCCAAATGCTATGGCGGTAAACCATGCTGATGTTCCTCCCATACTTAATAATGGCATATTTTGTCCTGTAACGGGCATTAATTTTGTGCAAACCATCATATTAATAATTGCAGGAAAAATAATTCCAACCCCAATACCTAATGCTACTAATGATGCAAACTCATCTGTTGATTTTAATGCTACCCTTATAATTCTGTAAAACAAAATTAAATATAGAAAAATGATAAAAAACGCCAATAATAACCCTCCTTCTTCAATTAATGCAGCAAAATAAAAATCGGCATAGGCTTCAGGAATATATTTCTTTAATTCGCCGTTACCAGGACCTTTACCTATTAACTTGCCATTTTTTATTGCAGTTAAAGCATTATTAATTTGCATTTGTTCTCGTGGATCGGGGTTATCATCTTGCATTCTTTCAATTCTCATTCTCCACGTTTCAACCCTTGGTAAAACATCAGGTATAAATTTGGCTATTTGTAATAATAGTAAAAACGCTAAACCTGCTACGCCTATTGACAACCCTATCCATTTCCACGGAAATCCAGCTAATATTAACAATACAAAAGAAATGGCTCCAATCAACATTGCTGTTGATAAATTTGAAGGTAAAATTAAAAACATGGTTAAAGCTATGGGTAACAAAATATACCTTGCTACTACTTTAAAATCTGCAAATTGACTTTTACGTTTTACTAATTGTTTTGACAAATAAATAATTAATGCAATTTTAGCAAAATCAGAAGTTTGAAAAGAAAAAGGAACAAGGGGTATTTTCAACCATCTGTCGGCACCGTTTACACTTTGCCCTACCAGCATTGTTAAAACCAGTAAAATAATAGCTAAATAGAACAAAACTTTTGACAATCTTGAAAAGACTTTAATTGGAATTTTGTGCACAACATACATAATTCCAAACCCTAACAACAATAAAATGGTATGCTTAAAAAATAAATACGAATAACTTAACCCTTTTACTTTAACAAGTATAGGAATGAAACTAAATACAGAAACGATTGAAATAATACCAAGTATTATAGCAATTACCCATATTGTGGTGTCTCCTTTTAGGTATTTGAATATTCTATTCATTTTTATGACCTAATGGTACTAAAAACTTATTGTTTTAATTATTTTGAAAAGCTTGCCTTGTGCGTGTATCAACCCTATTATAGATTGCGTACTGCATTTTTAAATTGTTTTCCCCTGTCCTCATAACTTTCAAATAAATCAAAAGATGCGCAGGCAGGAGACAACAAAACGGTTTCGTCTTTTTTTGCTAATCTATAGCTTGCTTCTACCGCTTTAAATGCTGTTTGTGTTTCAACAATTTCATCTACCACACCAGCAAAAGCCTCTTTAATTTTTTCATTATTTAACCCTAAACAAACAATGGCTTTTACTTTTTCTTTTACCAATGGTTTAAGTTGGTCGTAGTCGTTACCTTTATCAATTCCACCTACTACCCAAACAGTTGGTTTATCCATACTTTCAAGGGCATACCAAGTAGAATTGACATTGGTAGCTTTTGAATCGTTAATAAATTCAATTCCATTGACTTTTGCTACAAACTCTAATCTGTGTTCAACATTTTTAAAGTCTGCGAGACTTTCTCTAATTGATTCGTTACGAATCTCTAAAATTTTGCCTGTTATTCCGCTCGCCAGCGAATTTTGGACATTGTGCTTGCCTTTTAAGGCTAAATCGTGAATCGACATAATTAATTCCGGTTTTAAGTTAATAATTATTTGGTTGTTGTTTATATATGCTGTTACATTCTCGGTTGTTTTAATTGAGAATGGTAATAGTTTTGCTTTTATATTTCTTTTTTCAATTTCTTTTACAATAATTTCATCATCTGCATTAAAGATGAAATAATCATTATTGGTTAAATTTTGTGTGATTCTAAATTTAGAATCAACATAATTTTGCATTTTATAAGCGTAACGGTCTAAATGGTCGGGAGTGATGTTCAACAATAAGGCAATATCAGCTTTAAAATCAAACATTCCATCAAGTTGAAAAGAACTTAATTCAATCACATAAACTTCTACATCATTTTTAATAACTTGACGTGCTAAGCTTTGACCAATATTACCTGCCAATGCACAATTAATATTTGCATTTTTTAAGATGTGATGTACAAGCATTGTGGTGGTTGTTTTACCATTGCTTCCTGTAATAGCAATCAGTTTAGCTTGAGTAAAATAGCTTGCAAATTCAATTTCGCTAATAATTTTCACACCTTTATTTATTGCTTTTTGAATAATGGGTGCTTTATCTGGTATTCCTGGACTTTTTATAATTAAATCAACCTTTAAAATTTTACTTTCAGTATGTTGTCCTTCTTCAAAATCTATTTGATTATCTGTTAATTCTTTTTTATAGCTGTTTTTAATTTTTCCGTAATCTGATACAAACACACCTATGCCTTTTGCTTTAGCAAGCAAGGCTGCGCCCACTCCGCTTTCGCCGGCACCTAAGATTGATATGTTATTTATTTTTTTCATTATTTTAAGCCATGTGTAGCTTTTTTATCGTAGTTTAAGGGTTACAATAGTTATCACCGCCAACAATATGCCCACAATCCAAAATCTGGCAACAATTTTTGCTTCATGCATACCTAATTTTTGGAAGTGATGATGCAGAGGCGCCATCTTAAAAATTCGTTTACCTTCTCCATATTTCTTTTTTGTATATTTAAAATAACCCACTTGCATAATTACCGATAGATTTTCGGCTAAAAACACGCCACACAACACAGGTAACAATAATTCTTTTCGGATAACAATGGCAAACACTGCTATAATCCCACCAATTGCCAAACTCCCTGTATCTCCCATAAAAACAGATGCGGGATAGGAGTTATGCCATAAAAACCCAACCGTTGCTCCTACAAATGCCCCAATAAAAATTACTAATTCAGATGAATTGGGTATGTACATTACATTAAGGTAATCGGCAAACAATAAGTGACCAGATATATAGGCAAATATGGCCAATGCCAGTCCAATAATAGCTGATGTTCCCGTAGCTAAACCATCTAAACCGTCAGTCATATTAGCCCCATTTGAAATGGCAACCACAATAAAAATAACTACTGGAATAAAAATTAACCACCCCCATTTTTCGCCTGCTACCCATGTATAATTAAACTCGTTATCCTTAACAAAAGGAATAGTAGTGGTCATATCTCTTAATTCTACCCATTTTTCTCCATCAATATGTTCGTGTTTATCTGATACATCAATAGAATTTTCTACTACCATTTTTGCAGGTACAGATTTGTGAACTTGCACATCAGGATGAAAATAAAGTACTGCACCAACAAAAATTCCTACTGCTATTTGACCAACAACTTTAAACTTTCCTGCTAAACCTTCTTTATTTTTTTTGAAAACTTTAATATAGTCATCAATAAAACCAATAGTGCCAAGCATTAAGGTTGACACTAACATAATGATAACATAAATGTTATCTAACTTGGCAAATAACAAAGTAGGAATAACAATAGATGCAATAATAATTAACCCACCCATTGTTGGTGTACCTTGTTTTTCCATTTGACCTTCAAGACCTAAATCTCTAACAATTTCGCCCATTTGAGCTTTGCGTAGGATGTTGATGATTCGCTTGCCAAACACCAAAGAGATTAACAAAGATGTAATAATTGCCATGGCTGTTCTGAAAGACACATAATGAAACACACCAGCTCCGGGCATTCCTAATTCGTCAAGGTATGTAAATAGATAGTATAACATTATTTATTTAAGTTTTTTAGGGTTTGTTTAACAATTTCAAAGTCATCAAAAGGATATTTTTCTCCATTAATGTCTTGGTATTTTTCGTGACCTTTACCAGCCACAAGCAATATATCTCCTTCATTAGCCAAGGCGCAAGCTACTTTAATGGCTTCAGCTCTATTGGTAATTGCCATTACTTTTGCTGAACGTTCAACAGGAACACCAGCCTGCATATCTTTAATGATTTGATCAGGGTTTTCAGTCCTTGGGTTGTCGGATGTTAAAATGGTTTGATCGGAATTGTAAGCAGATATTTCTGCCATTATAGGTCGTTTTTCTTTATCTCTATCGCCTCCACAACCAATAACTGTAATTACTTTTTCGTTTTTAGTTCTTACCGAATCTATGGTGCTTAACACATTTTTAAGTGCATCTGGCGTATGAGCGTAATCTACAATGGCAATTACATTTTTATCGGATTTAAAATACTGAAAACGACCATCTACCGATTTTAGCTTTGACATAGACGTTAAAATATCAATACTATCTAAATTTAGCTCGGAAGCTGTGGCATAAACCAAAGCTAAGTTATAGGCATTAAAATCACCAACCAATCTGGTCCAAACATCTTGATTATTGATGCTTAGAACAAGACCTTGAAAAGTATTTTCTAAAATTCTTACTTTATAATCTGCTAATGTTTTAAGAGCATAGGATTTCACTTTAGCTTTGGTATTTTGAACCATCACCATTCCATTTTTATCATCAATATTTGTAATGGCTATGGCATTTGATGACAAGTCGTCAAAAAACTGTTTTTTAGCTTGAATGTATTCTTTAAATGTTTTGTGATAATCTAAATGATCGTGAGAAATGTTAGTAAATCCAGCTATATCAAATTCAAGACCTGCTATTCTTTTTTGATGAATAGCATGAGAACTCACCTCCATAAAGCAGAATTCACAACCAGCATCAACCATATGTCTTAGTAACTCATTTAATGCTATTGGGTTTGGCGTGGTATGAGTTGATGGAATTTCAGTTTTACCAATTTTATTTACAACCGTTGAAATCAAACCTGCAACGTAACCCAAATCTGTAACTAAATCGTGTAACAATGTAGTGGTAGTAGTTTTACCATTAGTGCCAGTTATTCCAATTAGTTTTAATTCTTTAGACGGATTGTCATAAAAATTAGACGCCATAATCCCCAAAGCATACGCAGAATCTTTAACCACTACATAAGTTGTATTTTCAATTAAATCATTAGGTAAATTTTCACAAATAATGGCTTTTGCACCTTGCAAAACAGCTTTATTAATAAATTGATGACCATCTACAGACACGCCATTTATTGCAACAAATACATCACCTGTTTGCACAGTTCTTGAATCGAAAACAATTTGACGTACCTCTATATCTAAAGAACCATGCAATTCGGTCATTCCTGCTTTATATAATATATCCTGTAAATTTCTCATTACTTTAAAACAATTTTTATTTGTGTTCCCTTAACCAATCTATTGTTTGGTTGTTGAGATTGTTCAACCACTAC
>CAYQRJ010000092.1:0-3752 GCA_964419855.1 uncultured Crocinitomix sp. | reverse complement strand
GCAATAGCTTTAAACACACTACCAGATACTTGCGCCCCATAAATTTGTTTGGTTGGACCTGCAATGACTACTATACAAGAATATTTTGGTTTATCAGCAGGAAAATATCCACAAAAAGAGGCTTGATATTTACTGTTTTCAGAATATCCTTTGTTACCATTTGAAAGCTTTACAGTACCTGTTTTGCCTGCAATTTTAAAGTTAGCACTTTTTAATTTTTTACCTGTACCATTTTCCACTACACCTTCAAGGCAACTTTGTAGAGCTTTTACTGTATTTTCAGAACAGATTTGATCTTTTAAAACTACTTTATCAAACTTTTTAATAATTTGTCCGTCTTTTCTAATCTCTTTCACAAACAAAGGTTTTAAATATTCACCATTGTTTGCAATGGCATTGTAATAAGCTAAGGTTTGCAATGGTGTTTGTTGCACTTCATACCCAATAGACATCCACGGAATTGAAATACCAGACCAATTGCCTTCACCTACGTTATTAAGTGTTGGATTTGGTTCACCTTTTAAATCTAACCCCAGTGGCTCACCTAAGCCAAAAGACTTTAATCTATCAATAAATTGTTGAGGGTTGGCTTTATAAGCCTCATACGTTACTTTTGCTATTACATTAGATGATTTTTCAAATGCCTCTTTAAGTGTAATTTTACCATAACCGCCAAGACGAGAATCATGTAGGGTAACATCATAAAAATCGTAAGCTCCTGTAGCATTTACTATTTGATTTAAACTTGCTTTTTTATCTTCTAACAACGCCATAATAGTTGCTAGCTTAAACGTTGAGCCGGGTACTGTTTTTAATCCAACGGCGTGGTTATAAAATTCGTAATAATTACTATCTGCCCCTCTTGTAAGATTAGCAATGGCTTTAATATACCCTGTTTCTACTTCCATTAACACCACTGTTCCATGACGGGCATTTTGAAATTTTAATTGACGCATTAATTCATTTTCAGCCACATCTTGAATATTGATATCTATAGCTGTAATTACATCTGCCCCATTAACAGGTTCTTTTATGTAATCGCTAACTGGTTTCCACGACCCATTTACATATTTTTTAATAATAGTACCATACTCACCTGCTAAGTATTCATTATAAGCCCCTTCAATTCCAACAGGCTGAATACCTTCACGGACGTAACCCAAAGTCCTTGATGCTAATATACCGTGAGGTTTATGTTGCTTACTGTAGCGTTCAACAATAAATCCACCTTTAAATTTGCCTTTACGTAAAATAGGAAAATTACGTACTTTTTGATAAATGGTATATTTAACTTTATTTTTTAATTTAAAATATTGATTTTTTCTTGTTCTTGCTTTTCTGAGTGCTACCTCCCATTGACTTTTAGATTTTTCAGGAAATACTTGACTTAAATTCCACGCAAGAGAATCAACACCTTCAAGAAACACCTCCTCTTTAATAACCTTTAAATCCATATGTAAATCGTAAAGAGGGATAGAGGTCACCAACACACTTCCGTCTTCAGATAAAATTCTGCCACGTAAAGATGGTATGGAATCTAATTTTTCTGCTAAAACAGAAGTGGAGGTAGAATCATTTAATTGATGAGTTGGCACCACGTCACCATACTGAATAGCCACTACCCTTACAACAATCATCAACATTAACACCAAAACAAAAAAGTAAAGGAAATAAGCTTTTAACGCTATGTTGTTTTTAGTACTCATTTATCAAAAACGTAAGTTTTAACTTTAATTTTATTAGGTGGATCAACACTTTCTTTTAACCCAGTTTCTTTTAATCTTTCTGCCACTTGAGTTTGACGGCTCAATCTATTATATTCACTCCCAAGTGTAAAATATTCAGAGTTTAACTCTCCCAAATCTTTTTCGAGTTTCGCCTCCTCTTTACCAACAGATTCAGTATAATATCCCCAACTAATTAACAATACCATTAAAAAAGCGATATAAGAGATAAAAGGTAAATTATCAATAATCTCAGTTCTTGACAAAAACTCCCCATTAAGTATCTTTTTAAAAGCAATGGCTGACTTTTTTTTGGGCCTTGCTTTAGTTTCTTTTACCTTCTCTTCTACCTCAATATGTTCTACTAATATATTATCAGTCATTTTTAATTGCTATTCTCATTTTTGCGCTTCTAGCTCGCGAATTTTTAATATTTTCATCATTATTTGGCACAATAGGTTTTCGTGTAATTGCTTTTAAAGGAGCATTAATGTTTCCATAAATATCACTTTCAACTTTACCGTCAAATGTGCCAGTTTTTATAAAGTTTTTCACTAATCTATCTTCAATTGAATGGTAAGCAATTACCACTAACCGTCCACCTGGTTTGAGCACATCAGCAGCTTGCTCCAACATATCCTGCAACGCTCCCATTTCATCATTCACCTCTATTCTAATGGCTTGGAAAATCTGAGCCAAAAACTGATTTTGTTTTTTACCCTTAACTAAATCTTTAAGTAATTCAACCAAATCGAAAGTGGTTTCGATAGGTTTAACTTTTCTTGCTTTAATGATGGTTGGCACAACTCTACCTACGTTTTTTAAATCGGCATAAGAATTGAATACTCGGTATAATTCTTTGTCGGAATATTTATTAACTACTTTAAAGGCATCTAAATCGGCATTTTGATTCATTCTCATATCCAAACGAGCATTAGAACGAATGGAAAACCCTCTATCCACTTCATCAAATTGATGAGAAGACACCCCTAAATCTGCTAAGATTGCATCAACACCATTGAGTTGATAATACTTTAAAAAGTTTTTAAGAAACCTAAAATTAGCATTAACAAAAATAAGACGTTCATCATCAACTATATTATTTAATGCATCATCATCTTGGTCAAAAGCCATTAAGATTGAGTCTTTACTCATTCGCTTTAAAATCTCGGTAGAATGACCACCACCGCCATAAGTCACATCTACAAACAACTGACCTTCATCAATTTTCATTGCGTCAATAGACTCACTAAACAAAACTGGTATGTGATAAACGTTATTCGTCATGATTAGCGTTTGGGATTTCACCCATCACCTCATCAGCTAAATCTGCAAAATCAGCCATACTCTCCTCCATCAATTTTAAATACTCATCTTTACTCCATATTTCAATTCTGTCGTTGTAAGCTGTTAGGATGATTTCACGTTTCAAACCAATCCTTTTCATTAAATCGGCTGGGATTAAAATTCTACCTGCTTTATCAAGAGCCAATTGCTTAGCTCCTTGATGAAACAAACGGAAAAACATTCTGTTTTTAGGTTTAAACAAATTTAATTTTGACAATCTACCACTTACTTTTTCCCATTCATTCATAGGATAAAGGGTTAAGCAGTTCTCAAAACCTTTATTCATCATAAACACTTCATTGGCGTCAGGAGACAATTGTTTTCTTAATCCGGAAGGGAATAAAAATCTCCCTTTCGCATCAACTTTACATTCATATTCTCCGACTAATCCCGCCATAATCTACTTACACTATACAGTATTAAAAATGTAAAGATATTTATTTAAATCCCACATTTTACCACTAATATATTTTTGTTGATAACTTTTTAGTAGTTTTAATAACGTTTTAACATAATAAAAGTTACAAAAAACCTTATAAATATTGAATTTTAATCGCCAAAAACAAAAGTGGTAAAAAGTGGGTGTTGTTGAAAAAATGTTAATAACTGTAAAAGTGATTTATTTTTAATTAGCATAAAAAAAAGCTTGACCATTTCTGACCAAGCTTTAACTTTTTTATT
>CAYQRJ010000091.1:0-9281 GCA_964419855.1 uncultured Crocinitomix sp. | reverse complement strand
TCCAAATAATAATAAACGGCAATCTAAACCTTTAAATTTATTAATGTTTTAAAATGATAAATGTTCAGGTTCAAATTTTTTAATGTCTTTAACCATTAATTGTAGTGTTGATTTGCCGTTCCAATGGTTTTCATCTATATGATAAGCAATATTAAAAGGATGATTTAAAATAACATCTTTAAAATGAGCTAAATTAAATGCAATAGCGTTAATTTTTATGTCGGGCTCATCTTCTTGATAACAAACAAATTTAAGGTGTTCGTCTTTAAGTACCCTTGGTGCATCAGCTAAAATTAATTTTTTAGTTACAAATAATGGTATCATATTGTCAGGACCAAAAGGAGCTAATTGTTTTAGTATTCTATAAAATTTAGGAATGGTATTTCGTTCGGCTTCAAAAATATCTCTAAAATCAATTTCAGAATCAATTAATAGTTTGTGTTGTTGTTGTTCTTTAGTGATGAGCTCTTGAACTACGGCATCAAATTTTAATTTAAAAGCTGGAATATTATCAATTTCCATAGTTAGCCCTGCGGCATATTTATGTCCACCAAACTGAATTAATAAATCGGAACATTTATCAATGGCTTGATAAACATCAAATTCTTTTACACTGCGGGCAGAACCAACAGCTTTTCCGTTTGATTCTGTTAAAACAATGGTTGGTCTGTAATAGGTTTCTGTTAGCCTTGATGCTACAATACCCACCACGCCTTTGTGCCAATTTTTATTAAACACCACAGTGGTTTTAGCATTTAGTAACCAATTGTCATTTTTAATTTGCTCTAACGCTTCAAGAGTGATGTCTTTATCTAATTCTCTTCTTTGGGCATTATATTCGTGAATTTCTTTTCCAATTCTTTGGGCATCTTCAATGGTTTCGGTAAGTAACAGTTCAACTGCTTTATTGCCCGATTTAATTCTACCTGCGGCATTTATTCGTGGAGCAATTGTAAACACTACATCCGTTACAGTTAAGGGAGGTTTTTTGCCGGCTAATTCTAAAATGGCTTTAAACCCTATTCGTGGTTTGGTGTTTAGTTTGTTTAAGCCATATTGGCACATTATTCTATTCTCTCCCATAACCGAAACGATATCGGCACCTATGGCAACCATTACTAAATCTAATAGATAATCTATATGATCAAAAGGTAGGGCTTCTGCATCATTAATGGCTTGAACCAATTTAAAACCTACGCCACAACCACATAACTCTTTAAACGGATAGTTACAATCTTTTTGTTTGGGGTTTAAAATGATGGCGTTAGGTAATTGTTTTCCTGGTGTATGGTGGTCGCAAATAATAAAATCTACCCCTTGTTGTTTGGCTCTTTTAACTTTATCAACGGCTTTTATGCCACAATCTAAAGCAATAACCAATGTAAAATTATTATCAATGGCAAAATCTACACCTTGGTCTGACACGCCGTAACCTTCTTTATATCTATCGGGAATGTAATAAGCAATTTTATCTGTAAACCCAAATAAATATTGATACATTAAAGCAACTGCAGTAGTTCCATCTACATCATAATCGCCATACACCAAAATATTTTCGTCATTAGCAATGGCTTGCTGAACACGTTTAACGGCATCAGCCATATTTTTCATTAAAAATGGATTATGTAAATCTTGAATATCGGGTCTAAAAAATTGTTTTGCCTCATCAAAGGTTGTTATGCCTCTATCTACTAAAAGTTTAGCAATGATATAGGAAACATCTAGCGTTTCAATAAGATGCGTAATGGCTTTAACGTTTTTGGCTTTTTTATATTCCCAAATGGTTTTCATAGCCATAAAGGTAATAAAATTAATGAATTTTTAACGCTCCCCTTCCCCTTGGTTTTTGAATGATATAACTCACAAAAAACTCTAACGCCCCAAAGCTGTTGGTGACTTGTTTTAGGGTGGAGATATTAATGTCATATCCTATTCCAACAGATAAACTTGATAAATGAATAATTGAATTAAGAATAATGGCATCTTTTATTCTGTAATATGCTCCAAACTCAATAGAGTTTTTATGATGATAGCCTGTATAAAGCGAATTGGTTTTTAGTTGATAATCAAATCCACTACCTAAAATAATATTTGAATTTGGTCCTTGCATACTAACTAAAACATTAGGTTTTATGGTTAAATTGGAATATTTATTACCAAAATTACCAAAAAAAGACATTGATATTCTTTTATATAACCCATCACTTATAGAAATGGCATTTGTTTTGGGACTAATTAAATGATGAGCAGCAATGCCAACACCAAACCATTTGTGTTTTGATAAATTAGAAAACCAATATAATCCTGCACCTAAATCAACTTTACCATAACTGTAATTTTGATTAATTTTATTTTCACCATTAGACAAATTGGTATCATAACCCGTTCCTGTCCATTGATTTTGCCAACTTAAACCTCTGTTTTTTAATTGACGTTGATAAAACATAGGAGTAACACCCAAAGAGAAATAATTTTTTTTGTTTAATCTAACCGCATAATTAATGGGAATAGATATTTGATTTACGGTAAATGCAGACTTGCCAGACACATCTTTATAAGCATTAAAACCATAACCAATAAACCCATTTTTGGTTTGATGTCTGCTGTCAAAAGCGGCCGAAAAAGTTTTGTAAGGCTGATTAAATTTTTTAGCCCATTGGGTTCTGTAATTGGTAAATAATTGAAAATCACCATCAAAAAAACCAGTGATAGCGGGGTTAATTTGAGTTTTAGAGACATAAAACATACTAAAATGCTTGTCTTGCTGAGCAAAAATAGGCATTGATAAAACTACCATAAATAATATGAAATAGGTTTTTTTTAGCATTTATCTCATTAAAGTTAAATTTCCAGTTAGTTGTCCTTTTTCGCCAGACATTAATTGATAATTAAAAATCCAAACATAAACCCCTTCTGGTTCAGGTTGATTTTTATAAGTGCCATCCCAACCAACAGATTGGTCGTTGGATTCAAATATAAGCTCACCATAACGGTTATAGATCTTTAAAGTCATTTCAACAATTCCTATACCGTCAACGGTAATAACATCATTAATGCCATCATTATTAGGCGAAAAAGCATCTGCTATACCTATTTTACCAATGACTTCTATGGTTTGACAATAGGACGTATCAACACAAGTACCATTAGACACAATTACTGCATAATGCCCATTTAGTGTTGGGTTAAAAATTTGATTAGTTTCACTGGTCAGATAGGTGTAATTATTATCACAATCTACCCATTGATATTCCACATCATTTTGGTTGGCTGTTAAAGTTAAATCAGTAGTTGTAACAGAGGTGTCAATGTATTCAATGGTTAATTTTAAATGCCTTGAGCTGTCGCATCCTGTTTGGTCAATAAAATAATAAGATGTATCTATGCTTTGTGAGTAAGTGTTTCCATCAATCCAAGTATAATCATTGCAAGCAGTTATTATATCAGTAATAGAATCCGTAAAGCCTAAGTTTAAGGCTAAAGTAACAGTACTGTCGCAACCTAAAGTGGTATATACAAAAGAGGCGGTATTATTGCTTGAAGTATAAGTATTTCCGTCTATCCAAGTGTATTGGTCGCAAGCTGTAATAGAATCTGTTGAGGAAGCGTTGTCAATAACTAAATAAAGTGTAACAACACTATCACAACCAGAAGCATTTAGAAGAGTAACAGTTGCTGTGTCTTCATTTTGGGTGTAAGTTACCCCATTTATCCACGTATATGAGCCGCACGCTTCAATAGAATCTGTCACAATATTTGGAATACAATACACCCTTGCGTGTCCTGCTTCAGTTCCTACTTCTGAATTGTTAATTGAACCACCAGCAACCACAGTTCCATCTCCACTTAAAGACAAACTATAACCAAATTTATCTCCTGCAAACTCTCCATCAATGTTTAATCCAAATTGTTGCCAAGTAGTTCCATCAAAATTGAAAAAACTAAGATCACCTGAATTATTTCCGTTACCGTCAGATTGAAAAGTAGAAACAGCCAAAGTATTTCCAATAGAATTAATTGACACTTTATAGCCAAACCAATCGTGGGAGGAATTTCCGTTAATTTCATTTCCCAATTGATTCCAATTTGACCCATCAAATTCAAATACTTTTACTTTGCCAGAGTTAACAAAGCCCACATCAGCATAGGGAGCTCCAATTACAACCCTATTACCAGCATTATTTAAAGACACATCAAAACCAGACCATGCTCCTGCATCTAACCCAGGTATTGCATTTCCCATTAAAGTCCAAGTTCCACCTGTAAATTTGAATAATCTTACTTCACCAGAAGCATTTCCACTAAGGTCATGATTGGGGGCGCCAACGGCTACAACAGAAGCATCTGCATTAATTGAAACACTGTAGCCAAACCAATCTTGACTTGCCACTCCGTTAATGGGTTGACCTTTTAAAACCCATGCACTCCCTGACCATTTAAAAATCCTTGCTCGTCCACTTTCATTGCCTATAAAATCATAACCGTAAGCACCAACAATAATATTATTTCCGCTTGAATCTAACTCAATGCTATAACCAAACCAATCTACAGCTACATCACCAAGTATATCATTTCCTTTTTGTGCCCAACTCGCCCCATTCCATTCGTAAATTCTAACCAATCCAGCGTCATTACCATTAAAATCATTCAAATAAGCACCAATTGCTATTACATCTCCATCATAATTAATGCTTACACTAGAGCCATATAAATCAAAATCTTCAAAGCCATTCAAATTATTTCCTCTTTGTATCCAGTTGCTTCCGTTCCAATCAAACACCCTTGCTTGACCGGCATTTTGACCTCCTGTTTGATTTTTGCTACTACCTACAATTATTGTATTACCGTTGTTACTTAACGAAACATCACAGCCAGCCCAATCACCAGCAGTTAAACCGTCAATGTCTTGCCCTTTTTGAATTTGAGCAAACAAACTATTACCATTTATTATAAAAATGAAAAGACAAATTATTATTTTTAGTGTAGTGAAATGCAAATTTTTTATTTTGGGCTAATATAAACCAAATATTTTTAATGATTTAATTTATATTTTATAAAGTGGATTATATTGATTAACCTGCAAAATTCACCACTATTTTTATTGTTTTTTAGTTAAAATACAGTAAATTAAATTATTAAGGTGCTTATAATTCAATAAATCTACAAGTTTTTTTCTCCAATCACCATTCGGTTTTTGCCTTGTAAATCTTTAACTACTTTAACGTTTTTAAAGCCATTATTTTGCATCAATAATTGTACATCTTTTCCAAATTCTTCATGAATTTCAAAAAATAACTGTCCAACTGGTTTTAAAAGGTGTTTCGATAAGTAAACAATTCTTTTATAAAATAGCAAAGGGTCTTTATCATCAACAAACAAAGCTAAGTTAGGTTCAAATTTTAAAACGTTATCGCTCATTTGTTGTATATCGGATTCTAATACATAAGGTGGATTAGACACTATTATATCCACTTGAGGTAATGTATTTAACTCATCTGTTAACACATCTGCTAAAATAAAATTAACATCAACTTTGTTATTAATGGCATTTTGTTTGGCTATATCAAGGGCTTTTTCTGATACATCTACACCATAAACAGTAGCGTTTTTAATGTTGTGTTTTAAACTGATAGGAATACAACCACTACCTGTTCCAATGTCTAAAATTGATGGGGCATTTAGTTTATTTTTATGTATTATTAAATCAACCAATTCTTCTGTTTCGGGTCTTGGTACTAACACATCTTTATTAACTTTAAAAGACAGTCCGTAAAATTCAACTTCTCCTATAATGTGCTGAATGGGTTCGTGGTTTAAAAGTCGTTTAATGATAGTTCTGTGCATTAATAATTCTGACTCTGTTAAGCGTTTACCTGACATTTTAACCTCAATTTTTGTTAAGTGATGTTTATAATCGCAAACCGTATAAAAAACGTTTTCTATTTCTTTTTTAAGGTAAATTGAGGCTAACTTATCTAAATAATAAGGTAAAAGGTCGGTTAATTGATTGGAGTTGACAAACATTAATACGTGATAAGAGGAGTTTGATTTAAAAAAGTAGGTGATTTTGCTTGTTTTAAAATAAAATCTGCTACATCAGCTCTTGAAATTTTACCTGCTTTAACATCTGTTAAATCAGTTATTACTTTGTAATTCTCTGTTTTGGGTTGATGAGTTAAAAAACCTGGTCTTACAATTATTGAATTGTTATATTGATTGGTTAAAATTTGTTCTTGCCTGTTTTTGTCTTCATAAATAGTTTTTAAAAGTAAAGGATTCATTATTTTATCGTAAAAAAAGCCTCCATGACCCTTAGAATCTCCAGCCCCAATTCCTGTAACAGCAATAATTAGTGGATTTACATTTAACTCTTTTGTTGCTTGTATTATATTTTCAGTACCTTTTGAAAATAAGTTAACCTTACTAAAAGTAGGAGGCAAACCAACTGAAACAACAATTACATCAACCCCTTCTGCTAGTTTTTTCACAGAGTCATAATCCTTAAAATCCCCTTCAATTAAGCTAATGTTTTTATCAGTTATTTTAGTTTTATCTCTCACCAAAACTGTTACATCAAATTGCTGTTTTATGGCTTGGCTTAACACTTCTTTACCAATTCCCTTTGTACATCCTATAACTCCAATCTTCATGTTTTTAATTTTTTCTTGTTCTTAAAAAAATAATTACCATTAAAAAAATAACGCCTAACCCTATGGGGATGATATAATCTTTATTAAAAGGCAATTCAACTAAATCTTTCTTTTTTTCAATTAATTTAGGTTTATGTTTTGGAATGGTGTCAATTTGTTCTTCAAATATTTTTTCTTTTAATATCTCATAATCAAAACGTCCTTTTTCAATTTTTGGAAAGTATTTTCTAAAGTTAGGTATGCGGTAGTGTTTTTTAGTTAATTTGGCTTTAACTTCTTTAATGTTTTCAAGTATTTTTTTATCTCTTTTGTTGTATTGTCGTCCAATGCTATACGCTATGTATGCTTGGCTTAACGACACATATTTTTCTAACACTTCTCCAACATTATTAAAAGCACTAGCAATAATTGGGTCATCTTCATGAATATAAAGCACAAACATTTCCAAAATATAGGAGGCATTTTTTAAAGGAATAATTACTTCATTCTTAAAACGGTCACTGCTCTTTTTTACATTTCCTATAGTTGGGTCAAACCTAAATTTAAACACATCTCCATCTACTTTATACCAATTTTTATTATTTTCTAACTTAACCCTTGCTTCAAACATCTTTTTAATAAAATAGATTTTAGAATAGGTTACTACCCTTGGGTAAAGCTGATAAATTTTATTTATCCCAGCTTGATATTCTCCAAATACATAATGCGAAATTAAATGGTGAAAATTTTCTGTTTGATGTTTTTTTGGGTTAAAATCTAAACTGTTAAAATAATATTCGGCTAAGTCATCATTACCCATTAGTAAGTTGGCTTGCGCAAAATTGAAGCTGTCAACCCTTGTCCACATTCTTTTACTTTTAGACTGCAAAGAATCTAACCGTTCGGCTAATTTATATTTTAATTCTCCTCTTTTAAAAGTGTTAAATTTAAAATAAGGAGAATATTCTGTTTTATATGATTGCTTTATTTTATAGGCAGATGTATCCTCAGCTTGTCCAAAAACCACATTAGACAACATCAAATTTAAAAAAACAATATTAATGAGCCACTGTAAACGCATACTGAATAATATTTGCTCCCATTTTTAAGGCTTCTAATCTTTTATCTTCAGGGTCGTTATGTACTTGTGGGTCTTCCCATCCATCTCCTAAATCGGTTTCGTAGGTATATAAACACACTAATCGCCCTTGATGAATAATACCAAAAGCTTGGGCTCTTTTTCCATCATGTTCGTGAATTTTTGGCAATCCGTTAAATTTATATTTTTGATTAAAAATAGGGTGATTGGCAGGCAACTCAACAAATTCATTATTAGGAAACACTTTTTGAATTTCTGTTCTGATGTATTTGTCCATACCATAATTGTCATCTATATGTAAAAATCCACCGCCCAACAAGTAATTGCGTAAGTTTTGTGCCTCTTCATTTGAAAAAACTACATTTCCGTGTCCTGTCATGTGAATAAATGGATAATTAAAAATATCTGCCGACCCTACCTCAACTGTTTCTATGTTTTCATCAATAGAAGTACCTAAATTATCGTTACAAAATTTAACTAAATTGGGTAATGAAGTAGGATTGGCATACCAATCTCCCCCTCCATTATATTTTAACAAAGCAATTTGATAGGTGGTTTGTTTAGGGGCTTGAACGCTCAAAAATAAGCTGGCAAACACCACCAAAATTAAGTTGACAATATGAGTTTTACGGTATGACATGCTATTATTCCTGCTGTTTCTGTTCTTAATCTGGTGTTACCTAAGGCAACGGGTTTAAAATTATTTTCTTTGGCTAAGATAATCTCTTCTTTTGTAAAATCACCTTCTGGTCCAATTAAAATACAAATTTTTTTTTGATTTTGCAACACATCTTTTAATTGATGCTTACTTAAATCATCCTCACAATGAGCAATAAACGATTCATTTTTAGATGTATTGCCTAAAATAAAATCATTAATTGTGGTGAGGGCATTTACTTTTGGCAAATATAAATTACCCGATTGTTTAACGGCTGACATCACTATTTTTTCAAGTCTGTCTTGCCTTACTACTTTCCGTTCTGAATTTTTACAGAGTAAAGGGGTTATTTCATTTATTCCTAATTCTGTAACTTTTTCTAAAAAAAATTCAAACCTATCCATACTTTTTGTAGGCGCAATGCCTATGTGAATATAAGGTAAAACTGCCTCTTTAAAAACCGAACTAATGACATTAAAGTTAAGCTGTTTTTTGGTAGATTCAATAATTTGAGCCACAACAGATGTGCCTTTTCCGTTTATAATGGTAATGGATTGACCTTTTTTTAACCTTAGCACCCTAAATGCATGGTGAGATTCTTCTTCAGATAAAAAGCCGTTAGCTAAATCATCACAATAAAAGGTGTGTTTTGTTGTTTTCATTTACATCCAAAAATATGGTGCA
Organism: uncultured Crocinitomix sp.; assembly: GCA_964419855.1. Lineage (GTDB taxonomy): Bacteria > Bacteroidota > Bacteroidia > Flavobacteriales_D > Crocinitomicaceae > Putridiphycobacter. The sequence continues at coordinate 211 of CAYQRJ010000091.1, read as the reverse complement.
AGATAGTAAAATTACAACATTTTGGCTCGAAACATTTAAAATCAGTTTGTAAATAGAAAGTTTTTAGGGTTAAAAGCAACAATATTCTACTCCGTATAACTGACACAGTAACCTTTGGTTTGCCCCACAAAAATAAGGTGTCGCACCTACGGCACTTTAAAATGATTTACCTTAAAAATTGTGTTGAGTTGATTACTTTTGTATAAAAATG
>CAYQRJ010000090.1:5034-9303 GCA_964419855.1 uncultured Crocinitomix sp. | reverse complement strand
GTTATTCGTAATTTGGTTATTTGTAAATCAATTAAAATTTATATTTGTCCAGTAATGGCTTCTGTAACGTTTATAATATGGTCACCCACTTTTTCAAGGTTAGAGAAAAGGTTAGAGAAAATCATACCGCTTTCCATATTAAACCCTTTTTTCTGTATATTTTCAAAATGCTCATTACGCATTTCGTCACGTTTATTATTAATTGCTATTTCAGCTGTATTAGCTTCATCAATAGTTACATTATCCCAGTCTGCATTAAGGTTATTAACCATTACTTCAAATGCATTGTCTATTAATTTAAACATATCCATTATACTGTTGCGTTGTTCAGGAATAAAGTAGATTTTCTTTTCATCTTTACGTTCAATGGTTTTAGAAACTTGATAGAAAATATCACCAATTCTTTCTAAATCATTAACAATACTGTTCATTGCTCTTACTCTTTGAGAAGCTTTTTCGGTCATTTCTCCTTCAGAAACCTTTGCTAAATAATTGGCGACTTCAATTTCAACTCTATCTGTTATTTCCTCATACTTAGCAATTTTTTCGTGTAATTTAGATTTTATTTTTTTATCTCTTTCGGTTAATAGTTGTTGAGAAAACTGACTCATTCTTCCAGTTATTTCACCAAATTTTGCCACTTCTTTTTTAGCTTCTAAAATTGATAAGTCTGGTGTTACCATTAAACCACTACCAATATAATCTAAATGAAATTCTTCATCTGTACCTCCTTTAGATTTAACGGTTTTTTCAGCCATTGCCACTAATTTATCAGCAAAAGGTAATAATAGCAATACATTTAAAGTATTAAAAGAAGTATGGAATAAAGCCAAACCTATATTTGCAGCAATTGGATCAGTATAAGGGTCACCTTCTGCTTTTATAAAAAAGGCAATGGCTTTTAAAATGTAAGGGAATAATAGAAGCGCCCAAGTAACTCCAATAATATTAAATAAAGAATGTATTCTTGCCGAACGTTTAGCGTGAACATTACCAATAATTGATGCCAATTCGGCGGTAATAGTTGTGCCAATGTTTTCACCTAAAATCATGGCAGAAGCTACTTCAAAAGGAATGGTTCCGTTAGCTACTAAGGTCATAGTTAAAGCCATAGCGGCAGAAGACGATTGAATAATTACTGTTACTAATGCTCCTAAAAATACAAACATTACTGGTCCATACCAAGCATCTTTAAAGTTAGTGAAAAAATGAACAATAGGAGAGTCTGGCTCTAAAGTTGGAGCAGAATGTTTAAGTTCTCCTAATCCCATAAATAACAGAGCAAAACCTACAATGGCAGCCCCCCAGTATTTTAAGTTTCCTTTAGCAAAAAATATCATTGGTGCACCAAAGGCAATAAATATTAAAGCATAAGAGGCTAGACTTACTTTAAAGCCAAAAATTAAAATTAACCAAGCAGTGATAGTAGTACCTATGTTTGCTCCCATCATTACACCTGCAGATTGGCGTAAAGTTAACAACCCTGCATTTACAAAACTTACAGTCATTACTGTTGTTACTGAGGAAGATTGTACAATTGACGTTATCCCAAAACCAGTAAATACACCTTTTACTCTATTAGATGTAATAGAAGCTAACATTTTACGCAGTTTATCTCCCGCAGCTTGTTGTAAGGCCTCACTCATAACTTTCATACCGTAAATAAACATTCCCAACGCTCCAATTAAAACTAAAAATTTAAACAATCCCCAACTTCTATCTGTTTTAAGTTTACTTGGTGCTGAAAATATGGTCTCTTTACCATTACTAACACCTACTTTAAAAGCATATTTAGTTCCTCCTTTTAAATTCTTTAATGTATAAGAGGTTTTATTAATGTCAATATTGTCTTCAACTTTCCATTTAACGCCATTATTTTTTGCTAATTTTTTAATTTCTTTAGTTACTTTATCATCAAAATAAATGGCTTCTACTGTTTTAATAACAATGTGATAATTATTGGTTTTTAAGTAATCAACAACATTATAATCTAATGCCCACATTACTTTAGCACCTTCTTCTATGGATTTTGCGGTAACATTATTAAAAATTGATTCATTAATATCAACTTGACTTGTAATTAAACTAGAATTGTTATTAGTTATACTAAATAATGAATTTGCACTAAAAATAATTAAAGCAAAAAATAGGATAGTTTTTCTCATTTGTTGAAATTTTTCACAAATTTAAAATTTACAACAAATCAATAACAGTATTGTATGTTAATTTTATGTTAAGCATTTCAAGTGTTAGTAAATCAATAAGTCCAAACCACGTTTTTATCTACCCAACCAGTGTTGTGGTTTAATTCTACCTCATACCATTGTGCGTTGTTAGATTTAATGTTCATTTGCGCCCCTTCATGCAATTGAAATGAGGTTGGTGCTTCTTTATTAGGCTTGGTTAACACATTGGCGGCAAATTCAATCACCACTACTTTGGTTTGCCCTGTTATTCTGTTTTTTTGAACGATTGAAAAAGCAATTGAGCTTAAAAATAATATGCCAAAAATTGCTATTCCTAATAAACTTAAATTATTAATTAAATGAGAGGTGGGGGTAAAAAATAAATATATTAATAATGCTATAAAAAATCCGCTAACTATACTTGTAATTAACCAAAAGTTAGGTGAAAAACTAAAAATATTTTTATTTAACCAGCTTCCAATCCCTTTTTTTTCTACTGTAATTTTATCTACCGTTAAATCGTTTACAAATTGTAAGTTAAAATTTATATCTTCATCTGCTGGATTAATTTTATGGGCATTTTCGTAAGCCCATATTGCCTCACCTATTTCGTTAGTTTTGTAGTAAGCATTTCCTAAATTGTAGTACAAATCAGCCGATAAATAATCGTTGGAGATGAGCTCCATATATTTTTGAATGGCAGTTTCATAATCTTCATTTTGATAAGCTGTGTTGGCTTGAACAAAAACAGAATCTGCATTAAAAGCCAATGCTTTTACACTCATCATTATTAAACTTAATATAAAAACTATTCTCATCATTTTTAAGCTTTTTGGTTTTCAATTTGGTTAATTACCTCTTCTGTTTTAATAATTAAATCATCTAACTGACTAACAGAAACAGGAGCATACTGAAACATTTCTATTTGATGCCAAACTTCTTGCAAATTGTTTTTAACCTCATCATTTATTAATTGTTGTTGAACTGTTTTTACATTAAACTGAGATTCTGTTAAATTAAATTTATTTTTTAAGTAAGCTTTTAAGGCAGTATGTAATGCTTTTACAGCTTTGTCTTTTTCGCCTGCTTTTTGTAATTTTTTACTTTCGTTTAAATAATTACTCGCCGATTTTTTAGCTTTTTTGGCTTTGTATTTTCTTTTATCTTCATCAGATAAATTGACTTTTCTTTTTCTTAAAAATAACATTAACCAAACGGCAAAAAACGGAACGATAAGAAAAAAAATATGCCCCATACTTCCCGCCCATAAATCTGAACGCTTAAATAAATGGCTTGGTTTTTCGTGAATAAATCTAATCTCGTTTTCTTCTACTTTTACATCTCTTTTATTGGTAACAATTTCACCATAACCCTCTTTTGGTTTATTGACGTGAATTTGAAAGTCGCCAGTGGATAATGTTTTATATGTTTTGCTGTCTAAATCAAAATACGAGAATGAAAAAGCTGGAATGGTATAATCGCCATAAAAAGTGGGTACAATTACCAAATTATAAGTAATTGAACCTGTGTAGCCAGAAGATGAGGCTTTATAATTTTGCTTGTATTCTGGGTCAAATTGGTCAAAATCGTTAGGGAGTTTTAGTTTGGGCTCGTCAAAAGCATTTAAGTTACCTTTCCCTGATATTTTTAAACTAATATCAATGGCTTCACCAGGTAACACCTCTGTTTTACTTATGCTATGTTCTAAATTGTAATGTCCCACTAATCCATTAAAATCTTTTGGTTTTCCTTTAGGCAGAGGTTTAACATTAATTTTGATATTGTTTGAGTAAGATTCTAATCTATATTGCTGAAAAAAACCTTTACTAAATAATGCCGATACGTAGTAAGGTTCAATGTTAATTTCTCCAGCTTTTAATGCAAAGCACAATTCGTGTTTAAGCACTACTGTAAAATATCTAATGCCATCAATTATTTCTTGCTTGGTCTTAAAGGTTTTTTTGTCAGGATTCAAATCCTCTTTTGACAAGCCGTTAGCATTACCAATTTCTAATTGTTCTAACCCTCTTGGCTGACGTTTAGAATACATTTTTAACGTAATGGTAAATGGCTCACCTTGATA
>CAYQRJ010000090.1:0-4934 GCA_964419855.1 uncultured Crocinitomix sp. | reverse complement strand
TTCTCCTTTAACAATTTTACCTTTATTAATTTGTTCTTGCAATGCTTTTTCTTTTTTTTGTGCTGCATCTAAAATACGTTTGGCTTGTTCTTTAGAAATGGTGTTTTGTTTATTTTTTTGACCTTTTTCATCTGAAGGTTCATCTCCTTGATTTCCTTTGTTTTGTTGGTTATCTCCTTGGTCACCTTTATCTTGCTCATCACCATTATTGCCTTGGTTTTGTTGGTCTTTATCGCCTTGGTTACCTTCATCTTGTTGGTCGCCTTTGTCACCCTTATCTTGTTTATCACCTTTGTCCTGTTGGTCGCCTTGGTCTTGCTGATCACCTTTATCGCCTTTGTCGTTTTGGTCTTTGTTTTTATCTTTATTTTGGTTGTCCTTATTTTGTTGTTGCTGTTGCTGCTGTTGTTTTAACTGTAACGCATAAGCTAAATTATATCTTGTTTGTTCGTTGGTTGGCATTAACCTTAAAGCAGATTTATAAGCCTCAATGGCTTCATCAATTTTTTGGTTAGATAAATAAGCATTTCCTAAGTTATGAAATACTTGCACTTTATCTGCTTTAGTTGGACCATATTCTTTAATTTTATTATATCTTTCTATGGCTTTATCGTACTCTTTTAATTTAAAATAGGCATTGGCTAAATTGTAATTGGCTTTAAAATTAAATTCAGATTGGTCAACAGCTTTTTGATAGTAGTCAACAGCCCCTTTAAAATCTTTTTCTTTATATAATTTATTTCCATAAAACACATACTTTCTTACTTCATCTTGGGCAGATAAAGAAAAGGTAAATAGTAATATGAATAAAATTAAACTATATTTCATAATCTTGTAATTTATGAATTAATCCACTTCTTTTAGTTCCGAAAAAGAATGAGGCGAATAAAAATAATAATCCAATACCAATAAACCACTGAAATTGGTCTTCATAATCGGTGTAAAGTTGAGAGTCAATTTCGGCTTTATCAATATTTTTAATGCTGTCTAACAATCCGTACAAATTAACATAAGTACCTTGTGCCATTGTAAAAGACCCTCCACCCGCTTGAGCAATTTGCATTAACATATCTTTATTAAGATGGGTCATCACCGTGTTGCCTTTATCATCTTTTTTAAGTCCAATTCTTCTACCATTTTTATAATCTGGAATTACAGTTCCTTTGGTTGTTCCCATACCAACAGCATTTACCATTACACCTTTTTCTTTGGCTTGTTTTGCCGCTTGAATAGCATCTCCTTCAAAATCTTCTCCGTCAGACATAACAATAATGGCTTTATAAACCCCATTTTCAAAATCAAAGGTTTCTAATGCTTTACCAATGGCTGCGGCTATATCAGTTCCCTGATTTGACATCATATCGGGAGTAATAGCGCTTAAAAACATTTTTACTGTTCGGTAATCGGTAGTTAAGGGTACTTGCACAAAGGCGTTACCTGCAAAAATTATAATACCTACCTTATCTCCGTGTAAATTATTCAATAACCTTTTAATAGAAAGTTTAGCAATGTCTAATCTACTTTTTTCGGTATCTAAATCTAAAGCCCTCATTGAGTTTGAAATGTCAAGCGCAATCATCACTTCTATACCTTCTGACACGGCTTTTTGTTTACCTCTACCATATTGAGGGTTAAGCAACGCAATAATTAAAAATGCCAAAGCATTTCTGATTAAAAAATATTTTATAAAAGTTTTTAAAGATGAAATGGGTTGAATTAAATAAGGCACTAATATTTTATCTGCTAAGTGTTTAATGGCATTAATTTTCCATCTGATGCTTAATAAAAATCCACCTATAAATATTGGAATAATTAAAAATAACCACATTAATTGAGGGTTTTCTAACCTAAAGGCATCTACTTGGTCGGTGAGGTAAAAGTAAAGTGAAATAAAAATAACCCAAAACACAACTTCCCAAACTAAAATACTAAGTAAAATAGCTTTAAATGAATAGTTATATATATTTTTTAAACTCATTTTTAATGTATGCTTTTTAAAAGTGTGTTATCAATTAAATAATAGAGTAGGAAAATTAAAATTCCAATAAATAAAAAGCCATAAAACTTTTCTGGTGGGTCAATTTTAAATTCTAATACTTTTACTTTAGATTTTTCAAGTTTATCAATTTCATCATATATATAATTGAGTTCTTTTTCATTTCTTGCTCTAAAATATTTTCCATCAGTTAAATTGGCAATTTGTTTTAATAATTTCTCATCAATTTCAACTTGCATTTGTTGGGTTTGTGTTCCAAACATTGTTTGAACAGGTATAGGCGCCATTCCATTTTTGCCAACACCAATGGTATAAACTCTAATTCCAAATTCTTTTGCAATTTCGGCAGCTGTTAAAGGGTCAATGTCGCCTGAGTTGTTTACGCCATCAGTTAAAAGAATAATAACCTTGCTTTTAGCATCACTATCTCTTAAACGGTTAACAGCAGTTAATAATCCAGAGCCAATAGCAGTTCCAGGCGTTACTTTTCCAGATTCTACTTGTTCAAATAAATCGTGTAATAATTGATGGTCGGTGGTTAAGGGGGCTTGGGTATATGCTTCACCTTCATACACCACTAATCCTATTCTGTCGTTTGGTCTTTCATCAATAAAATCAAGGGCGGTTTGCTTGGCTGATTCTAGTCTATTAGGTTTAAAATCCTCTGCCAACATACTACCAGAAACATCAATGGCAAGTACCACATCAATTCCCTCTATGCTTTTCTTTTTATATTCCTCAACATCTTTAGGGCTTTGGGGTTTAGCCAGTGCTAGAATAATTAAAGCAACAGAGAACATAGCTATAAAAAAGTTTAAATATCTGAAAAACTTTATCCAACTAAATTTAGATGTTTTAAAGTTGCTGATGTCAGAAATATTGATGTCCTTATCGTTATGGGTTTCTTTGTACAAAAACCATATTAAAAGCAAAGGAATGATGATTAATAACCAAAACATTTCTTTATGCACATACTCAAAATCAAATACCGATATGTCTGTTAATTTACTCCACATTGTTTGATGTTGTATTTAATGTGTTAGTATTGTTTTCTGTCTCTTTTTTTGTTCTATTTACAAACTCTAAAGATTTGTTAAGGGCATTGTAACCATCATCATCATCTGGTTTAAATTTGGCAAATTTTACTAAATCGGCTTGTTTTAAAATTTCTCTTAAAAAGTGTTTATCCTCAACTGAAATGTCGGCATATTTTAAATCATTAATAATTTCGCGGGTAGTTTTTTCCAATGCCTGAATGCCAAATCTTTCCTCTAAATATTCTCTTACTGTATCGGTTAAATTAGAATAATATTCTTTTTTGTTTTCTTTTTTCCACGCTTCTTGTTGTTTTAATTCATTTAAAACTTTTAATGCTTTAACGTGAGGAGGAATAATTTCTTTAATCACAACTACCTCTTTAGGTTTGTTTTTATATCTGATGTACAACCATATTAAGGCGGCAATTAACAATAAAATCACCAAATAATACCAATAATTTTTTACAACATCTGCTATTTGTTCGGTTACTGGATATTCAACATCATAAATGGGGTAAATATCATAAAGCCCTTTGGCTGTATCAATAGGAACTGTATTGACTAACAAAGTTAATGGTAAACTTTTATAAACTGAATCCATATATTGAAACTCAATAGGTGGAATGGTGTGCGTATTAGGGTCAAAACAAGTAATTATTAAATCTTGTTGTTTTACAAATTTATAAGCGTTTGTACTGTCTAAAGGAATAGTTTTTATTTCTGATTTGTCAATAATTTCAATGTCGTTGGTAACAAAATTATCAAACTCAGGCCAAATTACTTCTTGGTCAACGGTGTTATGAAAAAACTGTAATTTAAGTTTAATTTGTTCTCCAATTGCTATTTGTTTAGTTTGTAAAGATACTGCAGCTGAATCTTTTTTAACTTGGAAACTAAACAATAAAAAACTCAGTACAACAATTGATATGTATTTTAATAATTTCATTAATTATGCACGTCTTTTAAATAAATTCATTAATGGTTTAATGTAATCTTTATCTGTTGATATTTCTGCTTTATCAATGTTAAACCTTTTAAACATTTCAAGCACGTTTTGGTCAAATTTTAATTGTTTTTGTCTATATTTTTCTCTAACTGATTTAAGAGAAGTGTTAATCCATTTGGTTTCTCCAGTTTCTAAATCTTTAAATTTAGCCACTCCTACTTTTGGTATATCATATTCAGCTTTATCAGTTATTTTTAATGCAATTAAATCGTGTTTTCGGCTAGTAATTTTTAAAGCATCTTTAAAACCTGTTGCTCTAAAATCGCTAATTAAAAATGCTGTAGATTTTTTCTTTACCATTTTAGAAAAATATTTTAACGCTTCACCAATATCGGTTGAATTTCCGCTAGGTTTAATGTTAATGAGTTCTCTAATAATTCTAAGAATGTGCGATTTTCCTTTTTTAGGTGGAATAAACTTTTCAATTTTATCAGAAAACATAATCACCCCAATTCTATCTTTATTAGCAGAGGCAGAGAAAGCTAAAACGGCACAAAGTTCTGTTATTAATTCTCTTTTTAATTGATGTTTTGTACCAAACATTGTAGAGTTAGAAACATCTACTAAAAGCATCACCGTTAATTCACGTTCTTCTTCAAATACCTTTACAAAGGGGTCGTTAAAACGAGCTGTAACGTTCCAGTCAATGGTTCTAATTTCGTCACCTATGGCGTATTCTCTCACTTCACTAAAAGCCATACCTTTTCCTTTGAACGCCGAGTGGTATTCACCAGAAAAAATTTGAGAGGTTAACCCTTTGGTTTTTATCTCAATTTTTCTAACTTTTCGTATGAGTTCTTTTGTATCCAAGTTTAGTTATTTGTTATTAGTTATTTGGTTGTTTGTTATTTGTTATTCGTTATTTGTTATTCGTTATTTGGTTGTTTGTTATTTG
>CAYQRJ010000089.1:0-9386 GCA_964419855.1 uncultured Crocinitomix sp. | reverse complement strand
AATAAAAATTATTAATATCGTAAAAATTTAAAGCGATAATGATAAAAGCAGTTATATTTGATATGGACGGTTTGTTAATTGACTCCGAACCTTTATGGAAAATAGCAGAAATAGAAGGGTTTGCAAAAGTAGGATTAGATGTAACCGCTAAAAGTTTAGAAGAATCTGTTGGTTTAAGAATAGATGAAGTGGTTAAAATTTGGCATTCAAAATATCAATGGACTAATCTATCAGTTGAAGATGTAACCAATGATATTGTAAACATTTTAATTAGAGAAATTAATGCTCAAGGAGAGGCTTTACCTGGAGTAATAGACACTCTTAAACTTTTAAAACAAAACAATTATAAAATTGGTTTAGCTACCTCATCTTATCAACGAATTGTAGATGCGGTACTTGATAAACTAAACATTGCCCAATATTTTGATGTTTGTCACTCTGCCGAATTTGAAAAATATGGCAAACCACACCCGGCCGTTTTTATGACCACAGCCAATCAATTAAACGTAGAGCATACTCAATGCTTAGTTTTTGAAGACTCTTTAAATGGGGTTATTGCAGCAAAAGCAGCCAGAATGAAAGTAATTGCAGTTCCTGAAAAATCACATTCACCCAACCCAAAACTACAACTTGCCGATAAAATTATTGACAGTTTAGAAAAATTTAATATCAACTTATTAAACAATATTTAGGTTTGCCTAAAAATATTTTACTACATTTGTAAAATGAGTTTTAGGTTAACACAAAGTGAGGAAAATTATTTAAAGTCTATTTTTAATTTAATGGACAAAAATCAACAAAACACCATTAACACTAATTTAATTGCTAAAGATTTAAACACAAAAGCGTCATCTGTTAGCGAAATGGTTAAAAAACTATCTACAAAAAACTTAATTGATTATCAAAAGTACAAAGGAAGTTTTTTAACTAAAAAAGGTGCTGAGATAGCCATACAGGTCATTAGAAAACATAGGTTGTGGGAAACGTTTTTGGTAGATAAATTAAATTTTAAATGGGATGAAGTTCACGACATAGCTGAACAATTAGAGCACATTAATTCTACTAAATTAACTAATAAATTAAGTGAATTTTTAAATCATCCTCAATTTGACCCTCACGGAGACCCTATTCCAAACGAAAAAGGAGAATTTCCAAAACATCAACCTTTAGTTAGCTTAAAAGATGTAAAAATAAATGATGAAGTTGAAGTTGTTAAAATTGGTTCAAACCATAAAGATTTATTGATTTTTTTAACCAAAAATAATATTAAAATTGGCACAAAAATTAAATGTGTTGAAAAATATGGGTTTGATGATTCGGTTAAAATTAAGTTTAAAAATAATTCAACTCTTATTTTGTCAAAAAAAATATCTAAAAATATTTTTACCATTAAAAATTAATTAAAAATGTGGGAATCAATTATTGTTTTTTTTAAAGAAATAGACCCCATTTTAGGGGCCTTAGTGGCAACTGTTTTTACATGGCTCGTTACCGCTTTTGGAGCAGCTTTTGTTTTCTTTTTTAAATCTTTAAACCGTACCGTGTTAGATGTTGCTTTAGGGTTTACAGGTGGAGTAATGATTGCGGCGAGTTTTTGGAGTTTATTAAACCCTGCAATAGAATTGTCGGGAGGAAAATGGATGCCTGCTGCTATTGGTTTTTTATTGGGAGCTTTATTTTTGTTTGGCTTAGATAAAATTTTGCCTCATTTACATATTAATTTTAAAGAATCAGAAACAGAAGGGGTGCACACTAAAATACATAAAACTTTTTTATTGGTTTTAGCCATCACACTTCACAACATACCAGAGGGATTAGCGGTAGGGGTTTTGTTTGGTGCAGTAGGAGCAGATTTACCAGGCGCCAGTATTGAAGGGGCTGTTATTTTAGCCATTGGGATAGGTATTCAAAATTTTCCAGAAGGGTTTGCTGTGTCTATGCCATTAAGACGTATGGGAATGAGCAGAAGAAAAAGTTTTTTCTTTGGTCAATTATCGGCAGTTGTTGAACCCATAGCAGGAGTGTTAGGTGCTTGGGCAGTTTTTACGTTTACACCTATTTTGCCGTATGCCTTAGCGTTTGCTGCTGGTGCAATGATATTTGTTGTGGTTGAAGAGGTAATACCCGAAACACAAAAAGATAAAAACACCGATCTAGCAACATTAGGTTTTATGCTTGGTTTTGTAGTAATGATGGTACTTGATGTGGCTTTAGGTTAACAACAAAACTTATTGATTTTGTTTGATATATTCATCATACACTAAAAAATGATTAATAATATACTGCCATTGATTGTTTTTAGGAGATAATAAATAAGTATCAAATCCATTTTCTATTATAAATTTATGGTTGATTTGTTTAATTTGTTGATAGTTTAATTCTAATTCTGATAAGGTTAACGATTGTCCTTTAAAACTAATTTTTAAAACAGAAAAATAGCCATTACTTTCTTTAGAAAAAACCAAATACGATTGAGCATCAACTTTAAACATTGAATGATTTTTGTTATCAAATAAAAAACTTTTAGCAGGTATCAAAAAAAAGTATTTATCATCTTGTAACACAACAGGAACAGAATCATTTTTAATTACACCAAACAAGTAATTGTTTTTAACATTATACTTTCCATTTTCTCTTACCTCAGCTTTAGGAATACTTATTAAGTTATTTTTTTCAATATAAATACCAGAAGAGTCAATAATAAAATAATCTCCAGCAGCAATTCTTAACTCGTTGTGCTTGTTAGGTTTTAATTCGTATTTGCCATAAAATTTAGTGTCAACCCCATTAATTGATTTAAAATTAGCATTATTTGTTTCAAAATAATAAGAAAAATTTAAAGTGTCAGTTTGAGAGTGACCGAAAAAGGGAATAAATAAGATTAAAAAAAGGGTTAAAACAAGTCCTGTTTTAGTATTTCTAATTATTTCATTTTTCATATTTATCTTTATTGCTTTATCCTTGTCGCTTATAAAAGTAGCGTAATTTATTTAAACATTATCAAATTGTAAGCCGAATTTATTGTTTAACATCAATTAAAAACCAAAATGAGCAAATAAAATTTTTTTATTTTTAAAAAAAGTGATATCTTTGTGATGAAACAAAAAACTTTTTTATGAAAAAACTTACTTTTTTGCTCGTGTTTATAAGCGCAAGTTTATTATCTAATGCTCAAGTTAAATTCCTTATTAATGGATGTAATGAATATGATATGACTTGGGCTGATGAAGATTTTTGGAGTGGCCCAGGAGGTACTCAAACTTGGGGTACGCCAAACATGTTACTTACTTCAAATGCTGTCTCTTCTCAACTTGTTTTAGTACAAGGAATAGACCCAGTAGTTTCTGGTAATTGTACTTTTGACAAAGCGTGTAATGGAGGTTCTGCCATTACAAATTCTGCCATGTTGGCTGGTAAAATTGCTGTAATTAGAAGAGGGAGTTGCGAGTTTGGAAGTAAAGCTTTGGCCGCACAAAATGCAGGTGCAATTGCATGTATTATAGTTAACGCTAATAGTGGTCCAATTGATATGAATGGAGGGACAGATGGAATGTTGGTTACAATACCAACCATAATGGTAGGTTTTACAACAGGTGATGCTATTTGTGACGCCATTAATAATGGGACAGCTAATGGTTTTATAGGTAATATTAATGGATATTATGCAAATAATTTATCGTTAAATTCTAGCGAGATGTATATTCCAAAAAGAGCCACAGATGTTGCAAAAGTTTATAATGCCACAAATAGTACAGGTATTGATCACGATTTTGCACCAGGAGTATTGGTTAGAAATTTAGGAACAAACAATCAAACAAACGTGCAAGTTCAATGTAAAATAGGAATTAACTCAACTATTTTATATACACAAGTATCAACTTTATTCAATTTAAATGCTGGAGATAGTTTATGGGTAGATTTCCCCGTTTTTACAAATACAACAGAAACTGATGTAACTTTTTCTGGACAATATTCTATTATTTCAGGTCAAACAGACGATTTGCCATGTGATATAAATATTCCTTTTAAGTTTTCTATTAAACCTAATCAGTTTTCCTATGCTAATCTTGACCCAAATACGGGTAACTCTAACGCTAATGGTTTAGTAAATGGAGGGATTGGACTAACTACTGAATTCAAACTCTGTGACCATTTGTATGACGCCAATGCCAGTTTGTTATACCCTGAAAGTATTTCATTTAGAGCATTAACTTATGACCCTGTAAATTCAACAAGTTTAACAGGAAAAACAGTTGATGTTGAATTATATGAATGGCAAGCTACAAATGGAGTGTATGATATGAACGACCCTTTATTTGACCCTCAACCAACAAATAACACCTATACATTATTAACTAATGGTTCGTTTTTTTACGCTGCTGACTATCAAGATTCTTTAATAACTGTAAGTTTTGATTCGCTTGTATTGTTAAATGATAACACTCATTATTTCTTTTGTACAAGTTATTATGGTAATGATCAATCTTTTAGTTTTAGAACAGACAACTCAACCGATTACTCCTATAATTTTGCAAACCCATTAAGTACTGGATATCCTACCACATCAACTTTTATTGACGGAAATTTTTATGCTGCAGGATTTGGTTTTTACAACCCAAGCAGTATGGTGGTTAACTTTTCAGACTGTTTTCTTGGCTCTTATGTTGATTCTATAACCTCATGTTCTCCAATTACATGGGTTGACGGAAATGTTTATAACCAAAGCACTAATACACCTACTTATACTTATGTTGGAGGCGGGGCAAATGGGTGTGACAGTATTGTAACTTTAAATTTAACGATAAATGGTCCTACACCAACAGTTATAGTATCAGGAGATAGTATAATTTCTACTGCTAATAATGCAATATCTTATCAATGGATTAATTGTGATAGTAATAATGCACAGATACCAGGAGAAACAAGTTATACATTTACTCCAAGTAGCACAGGTAATTATGCTGTTGTTGTAACAAATTCAAACTGTACCGACACTTCAAGCTGTATATCTTTTATTTATGGTGGGTTAACAGAAGAACTAAATACAGTTTATAATTTATATCCAAACCCAACTAATGAGAGCTTTTATATTAATTCTGCATTTAATTCTCAATTAGATGTATCTATAATTAACATACAAGGTAAAACAGTTTATCACAATATCATTAATACAAATTCTCCTATTGATGTTACTAAATTAAATAGAGGGGTATATTTTGTTCAAATAAAAACAAGTAGTACTTATAAAACCATAAAACTCATAGTTGAGTAGTATTTGTCTCTAGTATTGCTTGTATTAAAAAAAGAGGTTTATGGTATTTTAAAATACCATAAACCTCTTTTTCGTCTATTTACTTTTTTCATACCATTCCACCATTTCTTTAATTGATTGTTCAATGGGGGTATAATTTATACCTAATTCATTTTTACTTTTAGATTGGTCAAAAGCAATGTGGTGGCCAACATTTTTAGCCACAAACTTTCTGGTAATACCAAAAATAGGCGCTAGTAACCAAACTAAAGGTTTTGGTGCAATCATTTTAGGTAATTGATATTGATTTGGAAATTGTTTTTCAATAACTTTAGCAAAATCTATTACGCTCATCACACGTTCAACTACAAGGTGCCTACCCTTAGAGTTTTGGTTTTCTAAAGCTAAAATATGAGCATTTGCAATATCTCTAACATCAACAAAACCAAATTGCAAGTCAGGCGCTCCTGTTTTATACTTCCCGCTTAACACATCATTTAAAAAACTTATACTGCCCGAATTAGATGTTTTTGTTAAAGGAGGCCCCATAACAAATCCAGGATTAATAACCACCAACTCCCACAGGTTTTGATTTTTATATATATCCCAAGCTTTTTTTTCTGCCAATGTTTTAGAATATGAGTACGGTTGGTGATTTACATTACTACTTGTATTCCAATGTGATTCGTTAAAAGCAGTTATGTTTTGTTCTTTCATGTCAGCATTGTCTCCGTGTACAGCAGCAATGCTTGATGTTAATACAATTCGCTTAACTGTTCCAGATTTTGTTGCAGCATTTAAAACATTTTCTGTTCCTTTAAGGGCGGGGTTAATTAAATTCTCTTGAGGGTTTTTAGTATCTAAAACAAAAGGAGAAGCCATGTGTATCACAGCATCACAACCTTTAACTACCTCATCAAAAGAATTTTCAGTTGTTAAATTTGCCTCCCACAACTCCAACTTTCCTGTTGAATTTTTTTCTAGCTCAAATAGGTTTTCATATTTCTCTGTTTTAGATTTATCTCTAACAGACACTCTAACCGTGTGTCCTTTATCTAATAAGTTTTTTACTACCCAAGACCCAATATATCCAGCTCCGCCAGTAACTAAAATGGTTTGATTTGACATTTGTTTTATAGATTTTAATTTTTGCTAAGATAAGCATTTTATTTTTAATTAGAAAAAGATAAAAATCTTTCCTCTTTATCAAAAATCACGCCCTTTTTAAATTTTGTGTTAATATTTTTATTATTTTTGATGAAACACATTTTATAAAGGCATGTTAAAACAGAATTTAAGTTTAAAACAATTACAAAAGTTATCGCCTCAACAAATTCAATTAATGAAATTGTTGCAAGTGCCTACTATGGAGCTTGAACAAAGAATTAAAGAAGAAATTGAAGAAAATCCAGCCCTAGAAGAAGGAAAAGAAGAGTTAGACCGAGAACAACAAGATGAATATGATGCTGATGATAGAGAAGTATCTGAAGCTGAACAAGAATTTAACATTAACGACTATTTAGACAATGACCTGCCTCAATACAAAACATCTGTTAATAATTATAGTGCTGATGATGATGAAAAAGCCATTCCTATTTCTGGCGGAATGTCTTTTCACGAATTATTATTAACACAAATTGGTTTAAGAAACCTCAACGAAAAAGAAGCAAAAATTGCTGAGGTTTTAATTGGTAATATAGATGATGATGGCTATATGCGCCGAGATTTAGAAGCCGTTGTTGACGATTTAGCTTTTAATCATAATTTAACCGTTACTGTTGATGAAGTAGAAGATGTACTTTTTGTTATTCAAGATTTTGAACCTGCAGGAGTGGGAGCAAGAGATTTAAGAGAGTGTTTGTTGTTACAACTTGAACGTAAGCATCACGGAGATATATCAGTTTACACGGCTAAAAAAATTATTGAAACTAGTTTTGAAGAGTTTACAAAAAAACATTACGACAAAATAAAAAAGAAATTTGAAATTGATGATGATGATTTGAAAGATGCCATTCGTCAAATTACAAGACTAAACCCTAAACCGGGTAATTCTTTAAAAGAATCTACTAACTCACGAAATTTTCAGCAAGTTATACCTGATTTTATCTTAACTGAAGAAGATGGAGAATTAATTTTAAGTTTAAACCAACGTAATGCACCAAAATTAAGAGTAAGTAAATCTTACGAAAATATGTTGCGCAATTATTCTGAAGGAGCTAAAACAACAAAATCTGATAAAGAAGCTCTACAATTTGTTAAATCAAAATTAGATTCGGCTAAGTGGTTTATAGATGCCATTAAACAAAGGCAAAACACTTTAATGCATACCATGCAAACCATTATTGATTACCAAAAAGATTTCTTTTTAACTGGTGATGATACCAAGCTAAAACCAATGATTTTAAAAGATATTGCTGACATAGTTGGTATGGATATTTCAACCATTTCTAGAGTAGCTAACAGCAAGTATATTTCAACACCTTTTGGAACTTATAAATTAAAATATTTCTTTTCAGAATCCTTATCAACCACAAGTGGAGAAGAGGTGAGCACAAGAGAGGTTAAAAAGATTTTGCAAGATGCTGTTGACAATGAGAATAAGAAAAAACCTCTAACAGACGAAAAGCTAGCCCTATTATTAAAGGAAAAAGGGTATAATATTGCACGTAGAACAGTAGCTAAGTACAGAGAACAATTAAATATTCCTGTTGCCCGATTAAGAAAAGAGCTATGATAACATCTTTTTTTAAGGCTTTGTCCTATATTTTTCATCCTTTGTTTTTACCAATATTAGGGTTATATATTTTATTTCAGCTACCAGTTTATTCTTTTGGTTTAGTGGTTATTCCTCAAATAAAAAGTTTTTTATATTTAATGTTTGTTTTATTAACTGTCATTGCTCCTGGAATAAGCATCATTATTTTATATTGGAATAAAGTTATTACATCTTTAAATATGCCCCATAGAACAGAACGATTTATGCCTTTGTTTTTGTTGTTAATTTACTATATAGTTCAGTACAGTTTTATAAGATTTAAGTTTCCAATATTATTTAAAGTTAGTTTTTTAATGCCTTATATGTTGGGGATGATATTAATTATAATTGTTGCATTACTTTTTAATAACTATATTAAAATAAGCTTGCACGTTATAGGTTTTTTTGGTGTTGTTGGTGCTGTAACTGCTTATATGCAATCAGAAATTTTTTATAATTTTTATTTTTTAGTGGGATTAATCGTTCTTGGGGGTATAATAGCATCAGCAAGACTTTATCTTAAAGTACACCAATTAAAAGATGTAATTTATGCCATGATTTTTGGATTTGGAATTGAATATTTTTGTGTAAAATTTGAATGGTTTATTTAATGATATACTTGAATAAACTAAAATAGTCTAAACGACATCAAGTTCGTTTAGACTATTTTTTGAATTTTTGCGGTTAATGTTCATGGATCATAGATTCATGGTTGTGCATTTGCCAAATAGTAAATCCACCCGACAAGTTTTTTACTGTTTTAAATCCATTATGGGTTAATATTCTGCTTGCTACATAACCACGCAAACCTCTAGCGCAATAAACAATAGTTTCTTTGTTTTTATCTAATTCATCTATTTTATTTCTCAAATCATGTAAATCTATATGAATAGCATTAGGCAACTTTCCTTTATCTTTTAATTCATTCAAAGCCCTCACATCAATTAGTTGAATATCTTTATTATTTTCAATATCCTCAAGTAATTCTTCCATTGATATTTCAGTATAGTTCTCGTTAAAAGCATTAGAACTAACAAATCCGTTAACAATTACTGGGTCTTTTGCTGGAGCATAAGGAGGGGCATAAGCCAAATCAAGGTGTTGTAAATCGCTCATTTTTAACTTAGCATAAATGGCTGTGCTTAATACATCTATTCTTTTATCAACGCCTTTTTCACCATAAATTTCTGCACCATAAATTTGCTCACTTTTTGGATTATAATAAATCTCAATAATAATATCTTTTTGACCAGGATAATAACCCGGAGTTGACCCTGTAATAATTAAATTGGTTTTATAGTTCCATTTTAATCTATCTAAATCTTTTTTATTTAACCCAGTTCTTGCCATGGTAAAATCAAATATTTTAATTATGGCTGT
>CAYQRJ010000088.1:1873-9438 GCA_964419855.1 uncultured Crocinitomix sp. | reverse complement strand
TTGAATCTATTTTTTTATAATAAACTATGGTGGTATCTACTCCGTTAGTTGTATTATTTTCAATCTCAAAATTATTAAGTATTTTTTTAGATGAAGTTACATATAGCACTTTTAAATTAACTAAAGGATTAATGGCTTCAGCATGTTTTTGAACGAAATTACCCAATGTTGGATGTGCTTTACTTGGATACCAACTTGAAATGAATAATACATTCAGTTTTTCCATTTTTATCTAATTTCTATATTAAACATTTTTGTATCACCAATAAAACCATCTAATTTATCACCTATTTTAACAGCACCAACTCCTGCTGGTGTACCTGTATAAATTAAATCGCCTATTTTAAGGGTAACAAATTGAGAAATGTAAGCAATAATTTGATCGATATTAAAAATCATATCTTTAGAACATCCTAATTGTACAACCTTATTATTAAGTTGTAATGTAAAATTTATATTTTTTAAATCTAAATCTGATTTTTGGAAAAAAGTTTTACTTAAAACAGCTGAATTTTCAAATGCTTTGGCTTTTTCCCACGGTAAACCTTTGGCTTTACACTCTCTTTGAATATCACGGGCAGTAAAATCTATTCCCAAACCAATTTGGTCGTAATAGGTGTGGGCAAATTTTTCGTCTATGTACTTACCTACTTTATTAATTTTAACCACTAATTCTACTTCATAATGAATTTCGTTAGAAAAATCTGGTATATAAAATCGGTTACCTCTTAAAATGGCAACATCAGGTTTAAAAAAGAAAACGGGTTCTTTTGGTAATTCCGACTGCATTTCTTTAGCATGGTCGGCATAATTTCTACCTATACATATAATCTTCATTACAAATACAAGTTGTTTAGTTTCCGAATTTATTTTTTAGAGCATCTAATTTATTGGCTAATTTTTGCTCTTCTTGTTCTTTTCTTTTTTGCTTTAACGCTTGTTTTTCAGCTTTAAGTTTATCGGTAATTTCTTTTAAAACTTTTTTAGTATAATGTGCAAAATCATTATTTAACATCCATGCATGATAACCTGGTTCTTTTACAAAAACCTCTTTAATGGTTTTGTTTTTATGTTTACCAAAATTATAAATGGGCTCTCCTTCTTTATTGACGGCTAATCTGCCTGCAAAATCGAGTAATTTATTTTTTGAATTTTGGCTGTACTCTGCTAAAAAATCCATATCATTTTCTAAGTCAGGATATTTATCTAATTGAGCTTTTAGTACTTCATAAGTAGCAGTGATATCGGCATCTGCTGAGTGAGCATTTTCAATTTCTTTATCGCAATAAAATTTGTAAGCGGCGGCTAAAGTGCGTTGTTCTTTTTTATGAAAAATATTTTGTACATCAATTGCTTTTCTTTTACTCATATCAAAATCAACGCCTACTCTTGTAAACTCCTCTAACAACATAGGTATATCAAATTTATTAGAGTTATATCCTGCTAAATCAGCATCACCAATAAACTCTAAAATTCGTGGTGCTACCTCTTTAAACGTAGGAGCATCTTTTAAATCTTCATTAGAAATGCCATGAATTTCTTGCGATTCTTTTGATATTTCCATTTCTGGATTTATCCTTAACGTTAAGGTTTCTTCTGATTGATCGGGGTTAATTTTGATTAGTCCTAGCTCTACAATTCTGTCTTTAGAAACAGAAAGTCCCGTAGATTCTATATCAAAGAATACTACGGGCTTTTTTAAATTTAATTTCATTAATGTTTTATAATTGGATGTAAATAGATGCCATTTCTGGAATATCTACTTTTATTTCTACTCTTCTGTTTAGTTGTCTGTTTTCAGGGTTATCACTTCCATCAGGATTTGCATTAGGAACAGCAGGACGGGTTTCGCCAAACCATTCATTAACAATTCTGTCTTGAGAAATGCCTTTATCAATTAAATATTTGTAAGCAGATAAAGCTCTGTTTTCAGATAAAGTTACATTATATTCTTCAGTTCCAAACCAATCTGTATGACCATCAAGTCTAACAGTTACAGAAGGATGATCTGCCATATATTCATACAAACTTGTTAAAATATTTTTACCTCTATCTCTTAAAAAGTATTTATCAAAATCAAAATAGATATTGGCAAATTCAGGCATATCAGCAGGAGCCATATCTTTTAATTCAATAATATCAATATATTCTGTATAAGCCAAATCGGTATTGTTTGGGTCTATGTTAGTAACATAAGCCGAGAACACAACCTCTTCAATAGGCACATCTATATTATAAGTAATTGGTTTTGCATTAACGCTTGCTACCTCATCAGGGTTAGTTGGCGTATTGGTAAACTCAAAATAACCTTTGTCATCTGTTTTTGTAGTGTTAGACACTATTTTTTCGGTATTTGCTAAGTAAACAGATGTGTTTTGAGAAGGTGTTTTATTTCCGTTATTAATGTTATGCACATAACCTTGAATACTAATTTCGCTTGAATTATTTGCGGTGTTATCACCAAAATAATTACGTTTTGCGTCATCTTCATTAATCATGATGACATAAGGTTTTGTATTGTCTATATTTTCAAAAGCAAAATCACCGTTATCATCAGTTTTAGTAATTCTTAAAATTTCGTGATTTTCGTTTAACAAAGTAATGGTAACATCTTTAGCTTTAATAATTTTATTGTAAGCCAATGTTCCTACAATTGATGAAGAAGAATCGGCATAAGTTGTATTTACAGTTGGTCTTGTTCCATAATCTTTTTCAATTTCCGATTCAATATCGAACATAGCGTTTTTAAAATGGGCTTTTTGAGCATAATTTTGTCCATTTTCATCTTTTAACACATTAACAGCTATTTGCTGGAACAAGTTGTACGCTTCACACTGTTTTGGAATAAAAAATTCTTCTTGGTGAGGTCTAACGTTTGTATATTTATTATCAGCTATAACAAATTCTAATAAATAAGTTTGGTTAGGAGGTAAAACCATGTGATATTTTCCATTTTTATCTACGGTATAAGACCCCATTTCTTCACCAGACTCTTTATTAGTAATTTTAATAACCCCTTCTATAGGTTGATGAGTGTTGGCATAAATGGCATATCCTTTCACATCAGTTGTTGGAATATTTAAGCACTCAAAATTTGCTTGATAAATATCTAAATAACCAAATGCCCCAGTTCTTTGAGATGCAAAATAAGCCATTGTTCCTTCATCATTTTCCATATAATAAATGTCGTTACCTGGAGAATTAATTGGTGCTCCTACATTAATAGGTTCTCCCCAATTTCCGTTTTCATCTTTTTTAGACATATAAATATCGTACCCTCCCATAGTGTTGTGACCATCTGAGGCAAAATATAAGGTTTGACCATCTTTAGTTATGTAGGGTGCATCTTCATTTGATGATGTATTAATTACTGGTCCTAAATTTTGAGGTTCAGCCCAAGTACCATCATCTTGTAAAAAGGTATGATAAATATCTCTCCCCCCTAAAGTTCCAATGGCTCCTTCAGAAACAATATACATTTCTTTTCCATCTGGTGTAATATAAACACTTGGGTTATGCGCTCCAATGTTAATATTTTGGTTCATTCTTACAGGTAAAGTCCATTGTCCATTTTCATCTTTATCAGATTTCCACACACTATTTTCTTTATAAATAAACAATGTATTACCATCAGGAGATAAAGAAATAGGTGCTTCATGGCTTTTACCATTGTTAATTTGATCGGCAACATAGCCAGAATTTTTATCAATTACTTTAGCCTCTGTCCAATCTCCGTTTTCAAAAGTTGTGAAGTAGATATCCTCATAAAACTGTCCATCTAAATCTCTTTTTTTGCCAGGTGGACGTCTTGAACAGAACAATAATAAATTCTCATCATTAGTAACCACTGGAGCATAATCTCCAGCTGTTGAGTTAACATTGTTTCCTAAGTTTTTTAAAGTAACCTCTCTTGTTGGGGGTTGTTTAGAAACACTAATGGCGTTATTACACACTTGAATTTTAGCCTCAACATCTGTTCTTAATAAATCTCCTTTATCATTATCTTTAATATAAGGCTTAAACATATTATAATACTTAATGGCTTCTTCAAAATTCCCAACAAAATGATTGGCGTGTCCTAAATACAATAATAGTTCTGGAATAGTATCTCCATTGGTAGTTAAAGCTAAAGCTTGGTTAAAATAGTCTAAAGACTTTTCAACCTCAACGTTAGAATCGTAATAGACGGCACCTGTTTCATACCAATATTGAGGATTGGTAGAATTTGAAGCCGTTACTTTATCATAATAGCTTTTTGCTTTCCAATATTCTGCTTTACGGTATGCTTTACGCCCTTTTTTAACCAGTTTTTTCTCTTGTCTTGGTTTAAGGTTTTGCGCATAAATTGTATTAGAATTAAA
Source organism: uncultured Crocinitomix sp. (assembly GCA_964419855.1). GTDB lineage: Bacteria > Bacteroidota > Bacteroidia > Flavobacteriales_D > Crocinitomicaceae > Putridiphycobacter. The sequence continues at coordinate 5,077 of CAYQRJ010000088.1, read as the reverse complement.
TCCTAATAACAATGTTAATATTATAATAATGTTTTTCATAACACTTATTTTCGAGTTATTTAATATGTTTATTACGATATTTTTACGTTTAAGTTTCATTATCGTGGCATTTCGTTAGTTTGTTTGTCAATCACCTTTAAATTAACCACATCTAAAATAATTTCTTCATGTATTTCTTGATAAGACGAATTACAAGGTACTAAGGTAGAAGTTTGATAAAAAACTTTACCTTTAAATTGGTAAGTAATTTGATAGGAGTGACAAGGTTTTAAGTTTAAAATATAACCTCCATCTCTTAACCTTGGTTTATAAACTTTTGATGCTGAATTTTCAGTTACATCTTTAACGGTTATGGTAATTCCTTTTGGGATTACTTTTTTATCAGACGTTTTAATGTATCCTTTAAAAATGGTTACATTTTTATAATAAGATGTTTTAGATTGAACAAAATAAATATCAAAATAACCTTTACTGTTTTTATTATTAGAGGCATAAATCCCCATAAACCCGTTTGCCATGGTGGAGTAATATAAATCATCACCAAAAGTATTTAAAGGATAACCTAAATTTTTTGGTTTTGACCATTCGCCAAGTGAGTTCATTTGACTTACAAATACATCATATCCTCCCATACTTTTTGCGCCATTAGAACTAAAATAAAGTGTTTTTCCGTCTGCTCCAATAAAAGGTGATTCTTCATCATTAGGGGAATTAATGTTTGGTCCTAAATTCATAGCTTTACTCCATGTTCCATCAGGTAGTTTTCTAATTCTATAAATATCTTTACCTCCATATCCTCCTTTTCGGTCAGACACAAAGTAAATAAACTCACCATCTACACTCATACTGGCATGTGTTTCGTTGTAAGATGTGTTTAAAGATTTAGCAGGATAGGGTTTGATTTTATCGTATTTTAATTCGTGTAATTTAGAATAATATATATCGCCATTTCCTGTACTACCTTGGTAAACAAATATCATTTCTCCATTAGATGATAAAGATACAGATGCATCATTATGTGTTGTTTTACAAAAATCTAAATAAGTTGGGTTAGTCCAAATGCCGTTTTGAGATCTATAGCTCACATAAATATCTTCAAAATAACTTCCTGTTTTAGGGTTGATAATCCCCTCATTTGATTTGTCTGGTCTTAATCTGTTAGAGGTAAAAAATATTTCAGAGCCATCTAAAGAAATAACGGGTCTGTATTCAGATAAATTAGAATTAACTGTATCGCCTAAGTTTTCAATAACATAGTCATCAGGGTGATTAATTAATTCATCTGCTACCTCACATTGAGCCATACCTACCATTGCTTTTTGTCTAAAAGGATTTTTTCTTTTACTTGAATGCGAGTAGTATTTACTATAAAATTCAAAAGCTAAAATTAGGTTTCCGTTATAATGATGTGCGTTAGCAAAATAATAAAAAGCTTCTAATGGCGCACTGGTTTGTCTGTTATCTGTAAATTTATATTTTTTAGTAACACTTTTAATGGCTTCTTCAAAATAAGGAATTGATTTTATTTTTTGTTCTGTTTTAAAATAACACAAGCCCAATTTATAGTTTAAGTTGGAATTATTATCGTTTTTTATTAAATCTTTAAGTAAAGGAATAGCTTGATAATATGAGTTATTAATTATCATTTGATTTACATTATCTAATTTTTCATTTCCTTGCGAAAAAGAATAATTAGATAACAAACTACAACAAACCAATCCTAAAAAAAATAATTTATTCATAACTAATTTGCTAAGATAAACAAAAAAGCCTTATTTTCAAACTGAAAATAAGGCTTTTTAAAAAATTCACTACAATTACAGCTCTCTGTTAGGGTCAAATTGCTCTAAATAATCAGCAACCCTTTTAACAAACATACCTCCTAAAGCCCCATCAACAACTCTATGGTCGTAAGAGTGAGACAAGAACATTTTATGTCTGATTCCTATGGTGTCACCATTAGGTGTTTCAATAACCGCCACTACTTTTCTTATAGCGCCAAGTGCTAAAATAGCCACCTGCGGTTGATTGATAATTGGTGTTCCCATAACATTTCCAAAAGTTCCTACGTTTGTTACGGTGTATGTTCCACCTGAAATGTCATCAGAAGCTAATTTATTATTTCTGGCTTTGTTGGCTAAACTATTAACTTGTTTTGTTAATCCAGTTAAATTAAGATTATCAGCATCTTTAATAACAGGCACAATTAAATTACCTGATGGTAAAGCAGTTGCCATTCCTAAATTAATGTGTTTTCTTTGAATAATATTATCTCCATCAACAGAAACATTAACCCCAGGGAAATCTTTAATGGCTTTAACAATGGCTTCCATAAAAATAGGCGTAAACGTGATTTTTTCACCTTCTTTAGCCAAAAAGTCATTTTTAATTTTGTTTCTCCAATTGACAATATTAGTTACATCTGCCTCAACATAAGAAGTTACGTGAGGTGAAGTTTGGACAGACATTACCATGTGTTCGGCAATGATTTTTCTCATCCTATCCATTTCAATAATTTCATCTCCTTCCATTAACGGAACAGTTGGTTTGTGAACAGTAGCATTATTAGCTGAAGGTGATTTAGCAGGGGCTACAACTTTAGTTTCCGTTTTAGCGGCAACAGGTTGATTTCCTTTATTTTCAATATATGCTAAAATATCTTTTTTAGTCACTCTACCGTCTTTACCTGAACCAGAAATGCTTTCTAATTCATCCATTGACACCCCTTCTTTTTCAGCAATACTGCGCACTAAAGGAGAATAAAATTTTCCAGATGGAACTGTTTTAGATACATTTTCTGTACTTACATTATTGTTTGTTGTTGAGGCAATAACCTCAGCAGATTTTACTTCTGTTACGGCTTCAACTTCTTTTTTAGGTTCTTCTGCTACTGAACCACCATCTGTAGAAATTACAGCAATAACATCTCCAACTTGGGCTACTTCATTTTCTTGAAAAAATACTTTTACTAAAGTTCCTTCTACTTCAGAAGGTAGTTCATTATCAACTTTATCTGTGGCAACTTCAACCAATGGTTCGTCCATTTCTACTGTATCTCCAACAGCTTTTAACCAGTTAGTTATTGTAGCTTCTGTAACACTTTCTCCCATTTTCGGAAGTCTAATTTCTATTTCTGCCATTTGAGTTTGTTTCTGATTTTCGAGCACAAAAATAGTCAATTTATAGCAATTTTACTATAAAAAC
>CAYQRJ010000088.1:0-1773 GCA_964419855.1 uncultured Crocinitomix sp. | reverse complement strand
GCTTTAACAGGATTTATTTTACTGACTAAAAGAGAGGGGACAATTAAAATAATCATTGTGGTTAAAATGGTGAGTAAATTTATACCTAAAATATGCCACAAATTAAAACTTACAGGAACTGTGTCTAAATAATACACATTGGGGTCTAAAGGAATAATGTGTGTTATTTTTTGAATCATCAACAAACCTATTCCAACCAAATTTCCCCAAAACAACCCTTTAATTAATAGATAAAACGAATTGTATAAAAATATTTTTCTAATTGACCAATTGGTTGCACCTATGGCTTTTAAAATTCCAATCATATTTGTTTTTTCTAATATTAACACAAGTAAAGAGGTAATCATATTAATTAAAGACACAATAATCATTAAGGTTAAAATAACAGCTATATTCATATCTAAAAAACCTAACCAATTAAAAATTTCAGGATTTATTTCGGTTATTTTTTTACTTTCGAGTTCAAAAGGGATTGAATTATAAATAATGTCGTCCATTTTTTCTAAATCATTCCAATTATTAATTATCACTTCAAATCCACCTGTGTATAAATGAGCTGTGCCTTTACCATTATTAATTAAAATTTTACCAAAAGGTGCAATTATTAAACTATCTGACATATATTCTATAGGTTTTTCTTTTAATAGCTCCTCAGAACAATAACAAGGTGTTTCTACAATGATTTTAGCTGATGCGGTATCGGGTATGGTATCTTTATTTTCAAAACTATGGTCTAAAAAGTACTCTAAAGGATTACTAACTACTGTAACTTGATGGTTGTCGTGTCCATTTAACAAATAGTAATTATTTTGACTAAAACCTCCTCCCCAATCGTAAGCAAAAGCATCTGCATCTCCAAAAGATTTTGCTTGTAAAACAAATCCTCCGTTTATACAAGTGTCGGCCAATGTGATATAGGTTTGAACACCCCAATTATTTATTTTTTGAATTTGATTAACATTACAAAAAATGATTTTTTTATCAAAATCTTCCATTCCTGTACGGTAAATTCCTTTTACTATAAAATTCCGTTTTTTAGGTCCATTTTTTAAAACAAAATTGGCTTTAACTTTGTCTCCAATTTTATAGTGTAAAATGTTAGCAATGTATTGAGAAATCATAATTTCATTAGCATTAGACGTGCTATCAATCACCTCCCCTTCAATTAATTTGTCATCAAAAAAACTTAAATCGTAAGTTTTATCAATCCCTTTAAACAACACCCCTAAAACATCTCTATTTATAACAATAGTATCTTTACCGTTAACATTAAAATGAGAAGTATCTAACCCTGTTTGTAAAATGGCTGGCTTATAAGCAAATGTTTGAACCCTTTTAACACCTTTTTGTTTTTTTATCTCTTCTACAAAATCTTGCTCAATTAAAATAGGATTAGACTCCATTGAGGTATTATCTACTAACTTTGTAATTTGAATATGTGACCCAAAACCAATAACTTTTTCTCTTATTTTTTCTTGAAACCCTGTAACAATAGATACTGTTATTAACATAATTGCCACCCCAATAGAAATACTTGCTAAAGAAATGGCTACAATTGGTTTAGAAACCCTATCTTTAGACTTATCTTTTTGAATTATTTTTTTAGCTATGAAAAATTCGGTATTCAATTTGTTAATTTTAAGCCGTAAATTTACAATTAATTAATTTTACATTATGATTTTAAAAAAAATATATTTAATAATTCTTTTAATGGTAGTAAGTTCACTAAAAGCGCAAACTACATTATATTGTAACCAACAAGTGAAAGTTGGT
>CAYQRJ010000087.1:0-9662 GCA_964419855.1 uncultured Crocinitomix sp. | reverse complement strand
ATTCTAAATTCTCTATTAAAACAATGAATGAAGATGAAGTTGAACTGTTTATTTACGATAAAGACGGAAATATAGTTGCCAAATATTTACCCGATAGCAAAAATCAATTTACTTATAAACAGTTAAGTTATAATAATGTGAGTACACTCTCTCTTATTCCTGATGATTTTTCAGACTTTAAATTAGGGACAGGGTATTTATCTGGACAAATTCTTTACGCTAATGAGCCAGGTAAATACCCTAGTAATTTAAACGTTCAGTTAGCAGATGAAAACGGTAATAAAAAATTTACAACAACAACAGATAATAGAGGTAATTTTGATTTTAAAAACCTATCACTTAAAGAAAACTACATCTTAACTGTTCCTAATCAAGATGATGATTATGTTTTATTGGTGTTTGATAAAGCAGGAAATGTAGTAGCACAATTAAAAACCAATAAAAAAGGAGAATTTATTTATCGTAAGCTAAAAGGAAATTTCCGAACAGGTTTATCAACCATTGAAGAAAAAGAAGATGATTTTACAATGGAAACCAAAACCATTGCTGGTAATTTTAATTACAGACAATTAGAAGGTCATTTTAAAACAGGTTTAACCGTTTATATTTATAATGATGCTGGTATTTTAATTGCAACTGAAAAAACTAACGAAAAAGGTGAATTTAGATTTAGAAATCTACCAATTAATGATAACTTTTTATTTAAAATTGAAGAAGATGGCGTACCTCTAAATATGGAAGATTTTGAATTGTTTTTGGAGGATAGATTTGGTAAAAAAATAGCACAATTGCAAAGGGGTGAAAATGGATACTTTATTTATAAACCTTTAGGGCTTAACATTGAAACTAATTTAACAAAAATGGAAGAAGATAGTTTAGGATTTGAGTTAGAAGGGTTAAGTGAAGAACATGAAGTTAAACTTGTATATTTTGATTCCAATAAAGAAAAAGTTAAGCACTCAGATTTAAAATATTTAGATGAGATTATTGCAAAAATGAAAGCTAATCCCAATTTAAAATTAGAAATTAACGCTTATGCCGATTCTCGTTCATCTGACGAATATAATTTAATACTATCTGGTAAAAGAGGCAAATGGATTACCTATTACTTAGCTAATAAAGGTATATCAAATGATCGTTTTATTGTTAATGCTTATGGAGAATCAAGGTTAGCAGTAGATTGTGTAGAATGTACTGAAGAACAAAATGCCAAAAATCGTAGAGCTGAATTAAGACTTTACTAATTCAAACAACTTAATCTCAATAGTGCTTGTTTATATAGAGCCTACCGAAATGTTAATTACCTGTTGAAAACTTGTAAAATTTAACCAAAAAAACAACTTTTTTCACTAGTCGATTTAGTATCTTTGTTTGCTGTGAAAAGCAATAAAAAACAGACTAAATTATAACAAATTATATGAGCGAAAATAAAAAAAACTATTCAGCCAGTAGTATCCAAGCTTTAGAGGGAATGGAGCATGTAAGAATGCGTCCTTCAATGTATATTGGAGATGTTGGAAATAGAGGTTTGCACCATTTAGTGTATGAGGTGGTAGATAACTCCATTGATGAGGCATTAGCAGGACACTGTGATAGAATTGAAGTTCATATCCTTGAAGGAAATGGCATCAGAGTGTCTGATAACGGTCGTGGTATTCCAGTGGATATTCACGAGAAAGAAGGCGTATCTGCACTTGAGGTAGTCATGACTAAAATTGGGGCTGGTGGTAAATTTGATAAAGACTCTTATAAAGTGTCTGGTGGTTTACATGGTGTAGGTGTATCGTGTGTAAATGCACTTTCTATTAAACTTAAAGCCATTGTCCGCCGTGACGGAAAAGTTTATGAACAAGAATATAGTCAAGGTAAAGTTCAATATGCTGTTAGAGAAGCTGGTACTTCAACCGAAAACGGTACAACTGTAGAATTTTGGCCAGACCCAGAAATATTTGATACCCTTGAATATAGTTATGACACACTTTCATCAAGAATGAGAGAATTGTCTTTCCTAAACAAAGGAATTACAATTACTATGGTAGATGAAAGAGAAAAAGATGAAGAAGGTAACTTTAAAAAAGAAGTTTTTCATTCAACTAAAGGACTTAGTGAATTTGTTAGATTTTTAGATGAAACACGTGAGCCAATTATTGAAGAAGTTATTCACGTTGAAGGTGAAAAAAATGGTGTACCTGTTGAAGTAGCCATGATTTATAATAGCTCTTACACTGAAAATCTTCATGCTTATGTTAATAATATTAACACTCATGAGGGCGGAACTCACTTATCGGGTTTTAGAAGAGGGTTAACAGCTACTCTTAAAAAATATGCCGAAAATTCAGGCATGTTAGACAAACTAAAATTTGAAATTTCTGGTGATGATTTTAGAGAAGGGTTAACAGCTGTTATTTCAGTTAAAGTTCAAGAGCCTCAATTTGAAGGACAAACAAAAACTAAATTAGGAAATAGAGAAGTAACTGCTCCTGTTAGTCAGGCAGTAACAGAAATGCTAACAGATTACTTAGAAGAACATCCAAAAGATGCGAGAACAATTGTTCAAAAAGTAATTCTTGCTGCCCAAGCTCGTCATGCGGCTCGTAAAGCACGTGAGATGGTTCAACGTAAAAATGTTTTAACTGGTTCGGGGTTACCTGGTAAGTTAGCAGATTGTGCCTCTAAAAATGCTGAGGAAAGTGAAATTTACTTAGTAGAGGGAGATTCTGCGGGTGGAACCGCCAAACAAGGTCGTGATAGACATTTTCAAGCCATTATGCCTTTAAGAGGTAAAATTTTGAACGTTGAAAAAGCTATGCAACACAAAATTTTTGAAAATGAAGAAATCAAAAATATTTACACAGCACTTGGGGTAAGAGTTGGAACAGAGGAGGATGACAGAGCTTTAAATACCGAAAAATTACGTTACCATAAAATTATTATTATGTGTGATGCGGATGTTGATGGTTCTCACATTGAAACGTTAATCTTAACGTTCTTTTTTAGACACATGAAAGAATTAATTGAAAATGGTTACGTTTACATTGCAACACCTCCTTTATATCAAGTTAAAAAAGGTAAAAAATCTGCCTATGCTTGGGATGATGACCAACGTGATAGATTAATCATGGAAATGAAAGGCTCAGGTACAGAATCTTCTGTTGGCGTTCAACGTTACAAAGGTTTGGGTGAGATGAATGCTGAACAACTTTGGGAAACAACAATGAATCCTGAGGGTAGAACATTACGTCAAGTTCAAATTGAAAATGCCATTGAAGCCGATAGAACTTTCTCTATGTTAATGGGTGATGAAGTACCACCACGTAGAGAATTTATTGAAAGAAACGCTAAATATGCAAATATTGATTCTTAATTGAATTTAATATAAAATCAAATGATAAAAACACCAGCTTTATTGTTGGTGTTTTTTTTATTTATTTTTAGAGTAAACTCTCCTCAATAACACAAATAGAATTTGGTCCTTCATTAAACAGTAAATCAAGTATAGATAAATTATTGATAAAGGGATTTCTATCACTAAACGTTTGAATGTAGGGTTTACAAATAAAACCTGATGGATGCTTTGAACTTAATTTAACTCTTAAATCGTTGTGCTGATGTGGAGGTGAAGTTTTTAAGAGATTCAATTTACAATCTATGCCTAACTTATTAATTAAATGATAAGTCAATTCTAAATTCAAATCCATTAATAAATGGTGCTTTTTTAAAATAATGGTAGTAATATCATCTATGTAAAATTCATAAAAAGGAGTGCGTCTATAAGCACTCTCAATTGATTTTAAATGATTTTTTTGCCAATTCTCAATATAAGAAATCTCAACTTGATTAACTTTACTTAATTTTCCAAAAGGTCTATTAACTGGCACTGATAAATTTAAAACTTGATTAACACCATAAATTTTGGTCCTATTTCTTAACGTTTGTTTTTTATAGATTTCATTAACATCTATATTTACTATGTCATATTTAGTAAAAAAACTAAAATATTCAACGTTACCAAAATAAGCAATTGGTAGGGTAGGTATCATTATTTAATATTCTTAAATATTCTATCCCATCTAATACCTCCAAAATAACCTCTTTCGTCAATAGACATCCAAATAAATGCCGCTCTACCTACCACGTGGTCTTCTGGAACAAATCCCCAAAAACGAGAATCTAAAGAGTTATTTCTATTATCTCCCATCAACCAAAAATAATTCATTTCAACAGTATAGGTGTCCGTTTTTTTGCCATCAATGTAAATGCCATCTTCCTTTTCAACTAAATCGTGTTTTTCATAAGCATGAATGAGTCTTTTATATAAAGGCAAAGTTTTATGATTTAACTTTAGTACATCTCCCTTTTTTGGTATTCTTAAAGGTCCAAAGTTGTCCTCTGTCCAATCGTATTGTTTATCGTTTGGATATACTGGGTAATAACTAGAAGTAGCGTATTGAAATTTTGTGTTTCGTTTTAATGCTTCTTTATAATATCCTTTTTTCTTGATGTAGGGTTTTAAATTTGGGTACTTATCTTTAATTTTGTTGTAGTGGTTAGTGGTTAAAGCTATTAAAACTTCTCCATCATCCGTTTGACTTAATTCATGATATTTTCTATCAAAGTGAGTTTTATAGTAAGAATCTAATTTTATATAAAAGTTTTTAGCTCTTTTATCTCTGTTAAAATTATTATAATTAAATCTATAATACATAGAATCTTTTAAAACATAAGAATACATCATACTATCAGGGTGATAAGCAAGTTTTCCATTAATGTATAATTCTTTATCTTTAACCTCAATCACATCTCCAGCAATAGCAACAGCACGTTTAATATAATTTTCTTTTTTATCCACAGGTCGGGTAATAATACCTCCTGTTGGAATATAATTTAAACCATTTTCCCCTCCAAAATGAAACACTTTTTTCTTTTTTACAAAACTTTTTCGGGCTTTATTAAGGTAATAATCATAATGCGCTTCAAAATAATCTACTGATTTTCTTTCTTTGTAAACACAAAAAAACATGGCTTCATCTCTTAAAATCTGGTAATAATTATGGGCAATTAATCCATTAGGCATTCTAGGGTCAAAAATAGCTGTATCTCCAGCAGGAAAGTTAAATACGGTTACATCATTTCGTTCAACAAATCTAAAACCTGGCAACCTTAAATAAGGTATCTTTTCAATTTCTGAATAAGATTTTATGTTTAATTTAGGTACCATATTGTGAAAAATAGGGTAGGAGAAAGGAGTCATTGGCACTCTTGGTCCATAAGTAATTTTTTCTACAAATAAATGGTCGCCAACTAATTGTGTTTTTTCCATAGACCCTGTTGGAATTTGGAAAGGTTCAAATACGTAAGTTCTAATAACTGATGCGGCAATTAATGCAAATAACACAGCATCTCCCCATTCTTTTACTAAAGATTTTTTACCCTTCTTTTTTTGACTAAATCCAGCTAATGTAAAAATGTAAACCAAAATATTACCAACAATTGGCAAAGCAAAAAATAAAGCAATGTGGTCTGATAAATTTCTGTCTTCAACTTGTTTGGCAACATCCCAGTTGGTTGGAGGAACAGCTTTTAAGTTGTCATCTTTAGCAATTTTCCAAAATACAGGAAAAGGAAATAAAATACCTAAAATGGTGTCTTTTATACTAAATAAACCAAATTTTCTAATTAAAGTTACATTAATGGATGCCCACATATAAATTTGCACACCCGGAAACAATAAAAAGAACACCCAATACCAAGGTTGATTGCATTTTTTTAATGCTACTATAAAATTGTAAAAAGGGATATAAGCATGCTTGGGGTCAGCATCAATTTTTTTAAATATTTTTTGCCATAAACCTAAATAGGGTGTTAAAAAAACTATTAAATAGCCAATAATAAGCGGTAAGTATTCCATTTTTTATTTTTTAAGATTTATGATGTCATTAAAAACATCTTTCATTTCGTAAATTCCTTTTTTATTCAATAACCATTCAGCAGCCAATACACTTCCTAAAGCAAATCCTTTACGGTTGTGTGCTGTATGTGTTAATTCTATTTTATCAATATCATTTTCATATTTTACAATATGAGTACCTGGCACATTGGGTAAACGTTCAGATGCTAAAGATAATGTTTTAGAATTATTAATTTGATTGCTTGGTAAATTTTTCCACTCATCATAGCGGTTTATTTTTTCAATTACTTGATTAGCAATGGTTATGCCTGTTCCACTTGGAGCATCTATTTTTTCAGTATGATGAATTTCCTTAACTTCACAAGTATAGTCATTAAACTTATCCATAATATCAGCTAAAAACTCATTAACTTTAAAAAAAACATTAACCCCAATGCTAAAATTAGTTCCGTATAATAAAGCACCATTTTTAGTATGACATAATTGTTTTAAATCATCTAAATGATTGTACCACCCAGTAGTGCCTACAACAATAGGTAAATGGTTATTCAAACAAAATTCAATGTTTGACTTTGCCGTAAGCGGGGTAGAGAATTCAATTACAACATCTGTATCAGAAAAATCAATGGTACTTAATGATGAAGATGAGTTAACTTTTACTGATATAGAATGTCCTTTTTCAAGCAAAACAGATTCTATCTCTTTTCCCATTTTCCCATATCCAAATAAAGCTACCTTCATTAATTTTTAAACTATTTTGCGTCAAAAATAACTAAAAGAAATAATAATCAAACTGAATTTTGTATGTTTGTGAAAAATCATTTAATAATTTAACATAGTTTAATGAGAATTTACAATTATTTATTACTTTTTATAGTCATTTTGCCATCAATGTTATCTTGTAATACCAATCATATTGATGAAGATGATGATAAAAACCTTCCGTCACCTTACAAAACAGTAAAAGCTGATGAAATTTGCGAAATATTAGTGCCTAAATATTTTTCTGAAATGGATGATATCAATCCAAAAGCCGTTATTCAATATGGATATATAGAGGAAGTTGATAGTGCTAAAAAAGCGCAAAATTATATAGGTGATGAAATTTACACCATTGTTTTAGTTGATTATAAATTTGAAATGGAACAAATTTATGGTGATACTTTTGAAATAGGAATTGAATTTTTTAACCAGATGTGTCAAGAAAATTTAGATTTGATTTTAGATGATTTTTCTGCTGAATTTGACCAACCAAAAGTTCAAATTGAAAATGGAGTTAAATCAATTCATAATGAGTTTTTAGGAAGAATAGACCAATATTTAGTCTATTATCAAATTGGTGTTTTTGAAACCGAAAAAGGATTTTATCAAGTTTTAACTTGGACTATGCAAGAATATATGAATAAACATAAAGAAGAGATGTTAAAAATGACCACATCTTTTCAAGAATTATAAACTAAAAAATAAATAAAAATGAAAAAGAACGCAATGATTATTTTATCGGCAATAACTTTATTATTTACTGCTGCTTGTAACAATGAAACAGAATACAAAACAGAAAAAATTGACGGTATGTTTTCAATTGACATTCCTCTTTATATGCATAATGTTGATTTAGAAAATCCTGAAGCATCTTTATCTGTTGGAGATGAAACATTAGAAAGGTATGTAATGGTTATTTATGAAACTAAACAAGAAATTGAAGATTATGGAGTAGATATGGAGTTAGATGTTAATAATTATTCTAATATCGTAGTTGAAATGTTTGGGCAGGCCTTTGTAAATCCTCAAGTTACTAAAGTAACAGAAACCCCTAAATCAATTAATGGTGTACCAGCATTGACTTTTGAAATTAGTGGTGAATTTGCTGAAGTTGGAGAAGATATTTATAGTTATGTGACTGTTTTTGAATCTGATAAATCTTTTTACACTGTTTACGCTTGGTCTTTAAAAACAGATGAAAGAAATTTTGCACCACAAGCTCATCACATTACTGAATCGTTTAAAGAATTATAAAAAATGGCAGACGATAAAAAGATTATATTTTCAATGGAGCGTGTGTCTAAAACCACACCTCAAGGAAAAGTAATAATAAAAAACATATACCTTTCATTTTTTTATGGCGCAAAAATAGGCGTTATAGGAATGAATGGTTCTGGAAAATCTACCGTTTTAAAAATAATAGCCGGTTTAGACAAAGATTTTCAAGGTGATGTTGTCTTTTCAAAAGAGCACTCTATTGGCTATTTGGCACAAGACCCCATTTTAGATGATGATAAAACAGTTATTGAAATTGTAAAAGAAGGCGTGCAAGACACCATTAACTTATTGGCAGAGTATGAGGAAATAAACAATGGGTTTATGGATGAAGAGGTGATGAATGACCCAGATAAAATGGAAAAACTCATCCAACGTCAAGGAGAAGTGCAAGATAAAATTGATGCTGTTAATGCTTGGGAATTAGATTCTCAGTTAGAAAGAGCAATGGACGCTTTGCGTTGTCCTCCAGAAGATCAAAAAATAGGCACTTTATCTGGTGGAGAAAAAAGACGTGTTGCTTTGTGTCGCCTTTTGCTTCAAAATCCAGATGTATTGTTGTTAGATGAGCCAACCAACCATTTAGATGCCGAATCGGTGCATTGGTTAGAGCAACATTTAAAACAATATCAAGGTACAGTAATAGCCATTACCCACGACCGATATTTCTTAGATAATGTTGCAGGGTGGATATTAGAATTAGATAGAGGAGAAGGTATTCCTTGGAAAGGAAATTATTCATCTTGGTTGGAGCAAAAAACAAAACGCTTGCAACAAGAAGAAAAAACAGCATCAAAACGTCAAAAAGTTTTAGAACGTGAATTGGAGTGGGTAAGAATGAACCCTAAAGGAAGACGCGCTAAAAATAAAGCCCGTATTGCTAATTATGAAAAATTGTTGAGTGAGGATGTTAAACAAAAAGAAGCCACACTTGAACTTCCAATTCCTAACGGTCCACGTTTAGGAAATAATGTTATTGAAGCCATTCATGTGGCAAAAGCATTTGGAGATAAGGTATTATATGATGATTTAAACTTTAATTTACCTCCCAATGGCATTGTTGGAATTATTGGACCTAACGGGGCTGGTAAAACCACCATTTTTAAAATGATTATGAATGAACTCCAACCAGACAAAGGTGAATTTAAAGTTGGAGAAACCGTTAAAATTGGTTATGTAGATCAAAATCATAAAGATATGGATCCAGATAAATCTATTTATGAAGTAGTTTGTGGTGGTTACGAATGGATTGAGGTAGGAGATCAAAAAATTAATTCAAGAGCGTATTTGAGTAAGTTTAACTTTGCAGGTTCTGACCAAAATAAAAAAGTTGGAACGCTTTCGGGTGGAGAACGTAACCGATTACACTTGGCTATGGCGCTTAAACAAGAAGCTAATGTATTACTTTTAGATGAGCCAACTAACGATTTGGATGTTAATACAATACGAGCATTAGAAGAAGGTATTGAAAACTTTGCCGGTTGTGCCGTAGTTATCTCTCACGACCGTTGGTTTTTAGATAGAATTTGTACTCATATTTTAGCTTTTGAAAATGATTCTCAAGTCTATTGGTTTGAAGGAGGTTATTCAGAATATGAAGAGAATAAAATTAAACGTTTAGGCGATACAGGACCAAAGCGTGTTAGATATAAAAAATTGATGAATAATTAAAAACCCAATATTAAAAATGAAATATTATAAAAACATAATGGAAACT
>CAYQRJ010000086.1:0-9711 GCA_964419855.1 uncultured Crocinitomix sp. | reverse complement strand
ACGTAGAAACAAGGCACGCCAAAAAAACGTAGAGACAAGGCACGCCAAAAAAAACGTAGAAACAAGGCACGCCAAAAAAAAACGTAGAGACAAGGCACGCCTTGTCTCTCCACCCAACAGGGTAACAAACAAAAACGCAACCTGTTGCGAAAAAAATAAATATAAAAATGAAAAAAGTAATCATATCAGGAGGAGGAACAGGAGGTCATATATTTCCTGCTGTTGCCATTGCTAATAAAATTAAGGAACAATATCCTGATTGTGATATTTTATTTGTAGGTGCAGAAGGAAAAATGGAAATGGAAAAAGTTCCTAAAGCAGGATATAAAATTATTGGTTTACCAATTAGAGGATTACAAAGAAGATTAACATTAAAAAATTTATTAGTTCCTTTTAAACTAATAGCAAGTTTACGTCAAGCCAAAAAAATTGTTAAAGATTTTAATCCAGAAGTTGCCATTGGAGTTGGTGGATATGCCAGTGCAGCAACATTAAGAATGGCTGCAAAAGTTGGTGTTCCAACCTTGGTGCAAGAACAAAATTCATATCCAGGCATCACTAACAAATGGTTAGCTAAAAAAGCCAAAACAATTTGTGTGGCTTATGATGGATTAGAAAAATATTTCCCTAAAGAAAAAATAGTTAAAACTGGAAATCCGGTAAGGCAAGATGTGGTTAAAATTGAAGGAAAAAGAGAACAAGCATTTGATTTTTTTGGTTTAGATAAAAATAAAAAAACCGTTTTAGTGGTAGGTGGTAGTTTAGGAGCTGGTACGATTAATATTAGTTTTAAAGAAGGAATTAAACAATTAATTGATAATGATATTCAAGTGGTGTGGCAGTGTGGCAAAGGGTATATTACTAATTTGTCAAAATTTGTTCAAGAGTTAAATACCCCTTTAATTTACATTAGTGATTTTATATATAAAATGGATTTAGCGTATGCTGTGGCAGATGTCATTGTGTCAAGAGCAGGGGCAATGTCTATATCTGAATTATGTTTGGTTGGAAAACCAGCTATTTTAGTCCCATCACCCAATGTAAGTGAAGATCATCAAACTAAAAATGCTATGGCATTGGTTAATGTTAATGCTGCTGTTTTGGTTAAAGATGTAGATGCTAAAAATCAATTAATTAATGAAGTAGAAAAACTCATTAATGATGAAAATAAGCAATCATCTTTATCTAAAAATATTTTAAAATTAGGCATTGCTGATGCAGATGAAAGAATATTGACTGAAATAAAAAAAATAGTAAAGACACAAAGTACATCTAACAAATAATATGAAACTAAAAGATATACATACGGTTTATTTTATAGGAATAGGAGGTATAGGAATGTCTGCCATTGCCCGTTATTACAACAGTCAAGGTAAAAAAGTGTTGGGTTACGATAAAACATCAACAGTTTTAACAGATACATTACAAAAAGAAGGTATAGATATTCATTTTGAAGATTTAGGAGAACGGGTTGTTAAACAATTAAATCCATCTACTACATTGGTAATTTATACACCAGCCATCCCTAATTCACACCAAGAGCTAAATGCGTTTAAAAACAATGGCTATTATTTGATTAAACGAGCCAAAGCATTAGGTATCATTTCTAACGAAAAAGAAACTTTTGCTGTTGCAGGTACGCACGGAAAAACCACCACAAGCTCAATTATGGCGCATGTACTTTATCAAACCAAAACATCTTGTAACGCTTTTATTGGTGGCATAACATCTAACTACAATTCAAACTGCTTAATTAACGAAAAATCTAACAGGGTTGTAGTTGAGGCTGATGAATTTGACCGTTCTTTTTTACAATTATCTCCAAATTACACCATTATTACAACAATGGATGCCGACCATTTAGATATTTATGGTGATGCTCAATCATTAAAACAATCTTTTATAGAATTTGCCGAAAAAACAAATCCAAAAGGGTTAATAATGATAAATGCCAATTTAGATTTTACTGGCTATAAAGGAAAAACCAAAGTAATGACTTATGGATTTCATCACAATGCCAATTGGAGGGGTGAAAATTTAAGGTACATTGACGGTCATTTGTATTTTGACATCATTAATCAATCTAAAACCTATAAAAATGTACAATTTGGATTACCAGGCAAGCACAACGCCGAAAATGCACTAGCAGTTTTTGCTTTGTTGTTAGAGGTAGGAATAAATGAAAATGACATCAGACAATCATTCAAAACTTATAAAGGCGTTAAAAGACGATTTGAATACCATATCCGTAGAGATGACTTAATTATAATTGATGATTATGCCCATCACCCAAAAGAAATAACCGCTTTTTTAAAGTCTGTAAAAGAAATTTATCCAAATAAAAAAATTACAACCGTATTTCAGCCTCACTTATTTAGCCGAACCAAAGATTTTATGGATGAATTTGCCACTGCTTTAGCC
Source organism: uncultured Crocinitomix sp. (assembly GCA_964419855.1). Classification (GTDB taxonomy): domain Bacteria; phylum Bacteroidota; class Bacteroidia; order Flavobacteriales_D; family Crocinitomicaceae; genus Putridiphycobacter. The sequence goes on along the minus strand of CAYQRJ010000086.1, from coordinate 7,290 downwards.
TTGTCTGACCAATTATTTTTGTTGGATATTTATCCCGCAAGAGAATTACCCATTGAAGGTATCACATCTAAGGTGTTGTTAGATAAAATAAATTTAAAAGATAAAGCTCTATCCAGCAAACAAAACATAGTTAAAGATTTACATCAATCTAAACACAATATTATTGTAATTGTTGGTGCAGGCGATATAGATACAACCATTAACCCCATAGTAAAATCTTATGAATAGTTGGCTAAAAAACATATTGTGGTTAATGTTTGTTGTATTAATTATTATTGCAATGAGTTTTGTACAATCCTCTAAACAACATCAACAAATGCCTCCACCAAAAATTAATATTAAAGTATTTGAAGATCAAGTGTTTTTAACAGAAAGTGATATTATTTATCGTTTAAAAAATCATGGATTAATAAATGACACAACAGTATTTAAAAATTTAAAATTTGAAGAAATTGAATCGTTTTTAAGCCAAATGAGCGAAATAAAATCGGTTGATGTTTATACAAAAACAGGAAATGAATGGGGAATTAATATTGAGTTACGTCAGGCCATTGCCAGACTGTTTAATTTAGATGGAAGTTCTTGTTATTTGGACAAAGACGGTACTTTAATGCCTTTGTCACCAAATTACACCGCTCACGTTATAACGGTAAACGGATACATCAACGAAAATGATTTTACAAAGTCGGTAGAGCAAGTAATCAACAATGATAGTTTGAAAAGTATTGAAATCTTAGATGATTTGTACGCTATTTCTAATTATGTTTGCTTAAATAAGTTCTTTTCTTCTCAAATAACGCACATTTATGTTAATGCTAACAATGGGTTTGAATTGATTCCAAGAGTAGGTAATCAACGCATATTGTTTGGTAAAGCAGAACAAATTGCAGGGAAGTTTAAGAAATTAAAAGTGTTTTACACAGAAGGTATTAACCATACTGGATGGGAAAAATACGATACAATTAATGTGATGTATAAAAACCAAGTGGTTTGCTCAAAAAGATAAATGAAAGATGATGAATAATAACATTTCAACTAACAAAAAGGAAATAACTTCAAAAATAGTTGTTGGACTTGATATTGGAACAACAAAAATTGCTTGCTTTGTAGGTAGAAAAACCGAGCATGATAAAATTGAAATTCTTTCAATGGGAAAAGCCGAAAGTGTTGGTGTTTCTCGTGGGGTGGTTTCAAATATTGAAAAAACAGTAGATTCTATTAAAAAAGCCATTGAAGAGGCTCAAAACAGAATTGAAGGTACACTAGAAATTCATGAGGTAAATGTTGGTATTGCAGGTCAGCACATTGGTAGCTTACAGCATAGAGGGATGTTAACCCGTCAATCTTTAGAAAATGAAATATCGCAACAAGATATTGATAATTTGGTTGAAGATATGTATAAGTTGGTGATGCAACCAGGTGAAGAAATTATTCACGTATTGCCACAAGAATACATTGTTGATAATGAGCAAGGAATTAAAGACCCTATTGGTATGGCAGGAGTTAGATTAGAAGCTAATTTCCATATTATTACCGGAAATATGGGAGCTGCTAAAAACATTACTAAATGTGTGTCTAAAGCGGGTTTACATTTAGATGAAATGATACTTGAACCATTAGCATCATCAGCCGCAGTTTTATCTGAAGAAGAAAAAGAAGCTGGTGTTGTTTTGGTAGATATTGGTGGTGGAACAACTGATATTGCTATTTTTCAAGATGGTATTATTAGACATACAGCTGTTATTCCATTTGGTGGTAACGTAATTACTGAAGACATTAAACAAGGATGTACCATTATGAAACGTCAAGCCGAATTATTAAAAATGAAGTTTGGTTCGGCTTTACAATCAGAAAGCCAAGACAATGAAGTGGTTTGCGTACCTGGATTAAGAGGTAGAGAACCAAAAGAAATTGCCCTTAAAAATTTAGCAGGTATTATTCAAGCCAGAATGGAAGAAATTATAGAACACGTTTACTATGAAATTAGAAATTCGGGATACGAGAAAAAATTAATTGGTGGAATTGTAGTAACAGGTGGTGGTGCTCAATTAAAACATATTACTCAATTATTTGAGTTTATTACAGGAATGGATACTAGAATTGGTTATCCAAACGAACACCTAGCACCATCTACTAAAATAGAAAATATTACTAGTCCAATGTACTCAACAGGAATTGGTTTGGTTATTAAAGGATACGAAAAAGCCAATGATAACTTCACGGCTAAAGAAGATGTTGTTAAAAATCATTCAACCAAACGTAAAGGTGGGTTTTTTGATAAAATTTTAGCCAAAAGTAAAGAATGGTTTGAAGAAGAAGATTAAGAATTAAAAATTGATATAAAAAAATAGATTATGGAATTCGATTTACCAAAAGACCAATCATCAATCATCAAGGTTATTGGTGTTGGTGGTGGAGGCGGAAACGCAGTCACACACATGTACAATGAAGGAATAAAAGGGGTAGATTTTATTATTTGCAACACCGACCAACAAGCGTTGGATGTTAGTCCTGTACCTAACAAAATTCAATTAGGAGCCAGCTTAACTGAAGGTAGAGGTGCTGGTGCAATTCCCGAAATTGGAAAAAATGCGGCTATTGAAAACATAGACGATATTAAAGAGATTTTAAGTAAAAATACTAAAATGGTATTTATTACTGCCGGAATGGGTGGAGGAACAGGAACAGGTGCAGCTCCTGTAATTGCCAAAGTAGCTAAAGATATGGGAATTTTAACCGTAGCCATTGTTACCATACCATTTACTTTTGAAGGCAGAAAAAGAAAATCGCAAGCCGAATTAGGTTTAGAAGAATTAAAGAAAAGTGTAGATACCATCTTAATTATTAATAATGATAAATTAAGAGAAATGTTTGGTAACCTTACTTTAGGTAATGCTTTTGCTAAAGCCGATAATGTATTAGCAACAGCAGCCAAAGGAATTGCTGAGGTGATATCGGTAACAGGTAACATTAATGTTGATTTTAATGATGTAAGCACAGTGATGAAAGATAGTGGAGCAGCTATAATGGGTTCTGCATCTGCTGAAGGTGAAAACAGAGCCATTGAGGCGGTTTCTAATGCTTTAACATCTCCATTGTTAAATGACAATAACATTGAAGGAGCAACTTATGTGTTATTAAACATTACTTATGGTGCTAACGAAATGTCAATGGACGAAATGTCTGAAATTACAGATTACATCCAAGAAGCTGCTGGTTCAACGGCTGAGGTTATTTTTGGTTTGGCTTATGATGAATCTTTAGGAGATGCCATTAATGTAACGTTAATTGCTACTGGGTTCCACACTAATCCGTTAACTGGGTTAGATAAAGAACCAGAAAAAACTGTTCATAAGTTAGATGATACTGAAGTTAAAGCCGTTGTAACACCAATTGAGTCGCCAACAGAAAACAACCAATGGACGTCAAAAGTGGAAGATAAAGTGGATGAAATAACTGATGAAGAAGTAGTGGAAGAACCTTTTTTAAAAGTTAAAGAAGAAACAACCGAACAAACCGAAATTAATTGGTCTTTTGATGCTAACACAGAGGAGAACAAACAAGATGAGGTAGTATCTGAAACTAAAGAGGAAAAAGAAGTTATTCGTCATTATTTAACAGATGATGTTGAAGAAAAAATTGAATTAGAAAACACTTCTACCAAACCAGTTTTATCGCAAGAAGAACAGCAAAAACGTGCTAAAGAAAGAATGGAACGCATTCAAGAATATACGCAAAAGCTTAAAAATTCAAATGGTTTAACCGAGTTAGAAAAAGAACCAGCCTATAAAAGACGTGACATCTCTTTTGATGATGTAGAACACTCATCTGATGAAGTAAATGAAAGCAGATTTACATTAGGAAAAGCAGATGAAAATGGGCAAACTAAAATTGAGTTAAAACCAAACAACTCCTTTTTGCACGACAACGTAGATTAATCTAATTTTTTATATATCAATTTTAAAAACTGCTCTTACAAAAGGGCAGTTTTTTTATATCTTTGAATTATGCTAACAAAACTACAATTAACTCTACCCTTCTTTTTCTTAACCCTCCAGCTTTTTGGGCAAACTGTTCAAGCTGATTCTGTTGCAGGTTTAAACATATCTTTAAACGAAACTTCAGGAATTATTTACTTGCAAAATAAAATTATTACTCATAATGATAGCGGTGGGCAACCTGTTTTGTACGAAATAGATACTTTAACAGGGAGCGTAGCAAGGCAAGTAGTGGTGTCAAATGCTACCAATGTTGATTGGGAAGATATTTGTTTTGATGATTCTTATATTTATATTGCCGATATTGGAAATAATTTAGGAAACAGAACAGATTTAAAAGTGTATAAAATTTTAATTTCTGATTATTTTAACACACCTAATGATACAGTAAATGCAGATGTTATTTCTTTTTCGTATTCTAATCAAATCGATTTTACACTACAACAATATTCTACTAATTTTGATGCTGAAGCACTAATTTCTTATGATGACTCTTTGTATATTTTTACTAAAAATTGGGGTAATAATAAAACAAACATTTATGCTTTATCTAAAAATGTTGGTTCGTACTCAATCTCTGTAATTGACAGCATTGATACACAAGGCTTAATTTCTGGAGCAGTTTACAATGAGCAAGCCAATCAAATTGTGTTGGTAGGTTATGGTTATAATAGTCCTTTTATGGTTGTAATTAATTCAGTTACTTCTAATGTTTTTTCTAATGCAGATGTCAATAAATATAATCTTTTAGTTTCGGGGTCTTTTCAAGTTGAATCAATTTGTAATTACAATACTAGTGGTTATTATATCACATCAGAAAATTACAATACTCAACCCTCTGTTTTAAGTCGATTGTCAACTGACGGATTAATGGGAGTGTATTCATTACCTGCGATTAAGAGTGTTTACCCTAATCCGTTTAATGAGGTTTTAATACTCAAACAATTTAATAACTCAGAAATAAGCATTTATAATAGTTTAGGAGAATTAGTGTATTCAAAACATATTCAGTCTGATGATTTTCAGATAAATACAAGTCATTTTTTACCAGGGATTTATTTTTTAAAAACAAATTCTACAACCTATAAATTAATAAAATAGATGTGGTTATTTTAAAATCACATTAAATAAACATCATCAATTATATGATATCCCGCCTCTTGATTAATAATGCTAACAATTTTTGATTTTTGATGTTGTAATTCTTCTCTCATTACAGATGAATTTAGTTTGATAAACAACACTTTATTTTGAATGTATAATTTTTCTGTTCTCAAAGCAATGGGTTTGCCAACCAACTGTTCCCATTTACCTAATAATGTTTTTAGTTTATACTCATCTTCAAGTCCAGATGCTTTTAAAAAGTCTTTTACCGCATCTTTCATTGATTTAGCTTCACGTTTATCTTTTTCAGGTCTATAATGCATTATTTAATGGTAAAAATTTGTTGATTGGCATCAATGTTTTTAAATACTTTTTTAATTCGGTCTATGTCGGTGTCGGTGATGAGTACTTGACCAAAAACGTGGTCGGAAACCATTTTCATTAATTGCTCCACTCTGCTGTGGTCAAGTTTATCAAATACATCATCTAACAACAATATAGGCTTTTTATTTAATAATTTAGTAATATATTCAAATTGAGTTAATTTTAACGCAATTAAAAATGATTTTTGTTGACCTTGGCTTCCAAATTTTTTAATGGGATTTCCATTAATTTGAAATACTAAATCATCTTTGTGAATTCCAACTGTTGAGTAACCATAACGGCTATCTTTTTGACTAGATTCATTTAATAACTGCTTAAAATTAGACTGTTGTAATTGCGAAACATACTCAATATTAATGGTTTCTTTTCCTTGCGCCAATAAATTAAAAAATGTTTGAAAATTAGGCAAAAATTCCGATAAAAATGCTTGACGTTTTTTATAAATAAATTCGCCTAACTCCACCAATTGAATGTCCCAAACCTCAATAGATTCTGGTTCAAAAATTCTAAACTCCTGAAAACGTTTAAGCAAGGCGTTACGTTGTTGTAATACTTTGTTGTACTTAATTAAAGCATCTAAATATTGCTTGTTGTGTTGGGAGATGATAGAATCAATAAATTTTCGTCTAACCTCACTACCTTCTGATATTAAATTTGAATCGTAAGGGGAAATAACTACTACAGGAAATTCACCAATATGATCGGCTAATTTGTCGTATTCTTTTTTGTTACGTTTAACTTTCTTTTTTTGCCCAAATTGTACACCAACACTAATTTTATTGAGTTTGTTTTCTTTTATAAAATCTCCTTGTATTAAAAAGAATTTTTCGTTTATTTTAATATTTTGACGATCAACAGGATTTAAAAAAGATTTGCACAACGATAAATAATGAATAGCATCTAAAATGTTAGTTTTTCCTACACCGTTATCACCAACAAACACATTTATTTCCTCCGAGAGTTCAAACTCTTTTTCGGAGTGGTTTTTAAAGTTAATGAGTGATAAGTGTTTTAAGTACATAATTTACCTAACATTTAAATATTTATGGGTTTGTAAAGAGATATTCCAATCGGGATTTTGTTTTACAAAGTCAATTATTTTTGGTGTCATTTCTTCTTTTTTATCCCATTCTGGTTGAATGTATAATTGACAAGCTAAACTTACCTTATTTTCGAGCTCTTTTGCCCATTTAAAATCGTGGTTATTAAAGGCAATAACTTTAAGTTCGTTGGCTATTAAATAATTGTCTTCTAAAGGGAGTTTAAATTTTTTTGGCGACAAGCAAATCCAGTCAATATCACCAATAATTGGATGGGCGCCAGAGGTTTCAATAGCAATACTTACTCCATCAATTTGATGAATAGCATCACACAAAGCAGTTAAATCATACATAGCGGGTTCTCCACCTGTAATCACTACAAAATCTGTTCCCGATTGTTTAATGTTTTGTATAATGGAGGAAATTTCAACTAAAGGATGACTTTCTACATCCCAACTTTCTTTAACATCACACCATGTGCACCCTACATCACAACCTGCCAACCTAATAAAATAAGCTGCCCTACCTGTATGGAAGCCTTCTCCTTGAATAGAATAAAATTCTTCCATTAAAGGAACGTGTGTTTGAGTGTTTAATGTCATACTGCAAATTTAGTGATTTGCATCAAGTAAGGCATTAATATAATGAAAATTAATTAACAGCAAAAATTCATGGAATTAGCTTTGTTTAGATGTGAAATTTTAAAACTCGTAGGAATACCTTAGTATTTCAAGGGTTTTGAAATGTAGCAGATGAATAAAGAT
>CAYQRJ010000085.1:7697-9748 GCA_964419855.1 uncultured Crocinitomix sp. | reverse complement strand
AATTAAGAGTTAAAACTGTTAATAAACATTAATATTTTAATAAAAAAAACACTTGATTAGTATTAGTGGTAAAATTGCAAATACCTTTGTAGTTATATCTAATCATCAATGAAAATAAAACACTACATATTTGTTGTCAATTTAATGTTTTTAACATTACAATCTTGCACCAATAATTCTCAAAATCAACAAAAAGAAATAAATAAAGATACTTTAATTGAAAAACACCAACCCATTATTGAATATGGATTTAATTTGGACTCTTTTAATGTGATTAGAGATACTGTTCAACCGAACTGGACTTTAAGCCACATGTTAGCACCCTACGGCATTTCTCAATTTGACATTAATACAGTAGCAGAAATGGCTGCTGATAGTGTTGTTGGATTAAAATATGTTAAAGAAGGTACACCATTTATTGTTTTGTCTGAGTTAAAAGACACATCAAACAAAGCTTTATACTGTATTTATCCAAAAAATATTGTAGATTATATTGTTTTTGATTTTACAGATTCTATTAAAGTGACTAAAAAACAAAAACCAAATGAGGTTGTTGAAAAAATGTTTTCGGGTGAAATTGTAAAAAACTCTAACCTAACTTTTGCCATTAACCAACAATTAAAAGATGCTAATATGACTGGTGAAATGGCAGAATATATTGCTGGTGTTTTTGCGTGGAATATTGATTTTTTTAGACTCTACCCAGGCGATAATTTTAAAGTTATTTATGAAGAAAAATCTGTTGAAGGCAAACCTTACGGAATTAAAGATGTAAAATATGCTTTTTTTAACCACCAAGGAGATGATTATTATGCGTTTTATTATGTATTAGATTCTGCCAATAATAAATCGGGATATTTTGATGAAAAAGGAAAAGAAATGAAACGGCCATTTTTAATGGCGCCTGTTAAATATTCAAGAATTAGTTCGGGATACAGTGGCAGACGTTTTCATCCTGTTCAAAAAAGATGGAAAGCCCATTTAGGTACCGATTATGCCGCACCAAAAGGAACACCAATTATGGCAACTGCTGACGGTTATGTTATCGCTTCATCTTACACTGGAGGCAATGGTAATTATGTAAAAATTAAGCACAACGATACTTACTCAACCCAGTACTTACACATGTCTAAAAGGGCAGTTAAAAAAGGCGACCACGTTAAACAAGGAGAGGTGATTGGTTACGTAGGTAGCACAGGTTTAGCAACAGGTCCGCACGTGTGTTACAGATTTTGGAAAAACGGCAAACAAATTAATCACCGAGCCGAAAAATTCCCTTCATCTATCCCAATGGTGGACTCTTTATTACCTGCTTATTTAGAATATATTAAACCCATAAAAGCCAAATTAGATTCCTTTCCTATTACTAAATATATTATTGAAGAAGATAGTTTGAAATAATTACCTCATTTGTGGTTATTTATCAACCTAAATGAATTAACTTTGCAAGCCATTAATATTTAATTGATTTTTTTAAAAAAAATGGCTGAAAATAAGATGATTAAAAACGCATTAATCTCGGTATTTGATAAAACGGGATTAGACAAAATTGCTAAATTGTTAAACCAACATGGCGTAACCATATACTCTACTGGGGGGACTCAACAATTTATTGAAGATTTAGGAATAAAAGTGGAAAGAGTTGAAGACTTGACCTCATACCCTTCAATTTTAGGTGGAAGAGTTAAAACTTTACATCCAAAAGTGTTTGGTGGTATTTTAGCCAGACGTGATAATGAAGGAGATCAAGAACAACTTAAAGAGTTTGATATTCCGGAAATTGATTTGGTAATTGTTGATTTATATCCGTTTGAAGACACTGTGGCATCTGGAGCAGACCATCAAGATATTATTGAAAAAATTGACATAGGTGGTATTTCTTTAATTAGAGCAGCTGCCAAAAATTATAAAGATGTGGTCATTATTCCGTCTAAAAAACAATACCAAACTCTTATTAATATTTTAGAAAGAGGAAACTCAACTACATTAGGTGAACGTAAAGATTTTGCTACCGAAACGTTTAATGTGTCATCACACTATGATACTCAAAT
>CAYQRJ010000085.1:0-7597 GCA_964419855.1 uncultured Crocinitomix sp. | reverse complement strand
TGTGGTTTGGCTACAAGACCAACAATTTTAGAGGCTTATAAAGATGCTTTAGCGGGCGACCCTGTTTCGGCTTTTGGAGGTATTTTAATTTCAAACACTAAAATTGATGTGGCAACTGCTGAGGAAATACACAAACTGTTTTGTGAGGTAGTAATTGCTCCTTCTTATGATGAAAAAGCGCTTGATATTTTAAAAGGAAAGAAAAATAGAGTGATTTTAATTCAAAAAGAGGTTGAATTACCAAAAAAACAATTCAGAACCATATTAAACGGAGTTTTAGAGCAAGATAAAGATTTAATTACGGATAAAATAAACGATTTTAAAACGGTTACTAAAGTTGAACCAACACAACAAGAATTAAAAGATTTAGAGTTTGCCAACAAATTAGTAAAACACACCAAATCAAACACCATTGTATTAGCAAAAAATGGTCAATTATTGGCAAGTGGTACAGGACAAACATCAAGAGTAGATGCCTTAAATCAAGCCATTCATAAAGCGCAATCTTTTGGGTTTGATTTAAAAGGAGCGGTTATGGCGTCAGATGCCTTTTTTCCGTTTCCAGACTGTGTAGAAATTGCAAATAAAGCTGGCATCACTTCTGTAATTCAACCTGGTGGTTCAATTAAAGATGAATTGTCAATTAATTATTGTGATGAGCATCAAATGAGTATGGTTTTTACTGGAAATAGACATTTTAAACATTAAAAAAGAGCTTTTTATCTAAAAAAAGAGAAAAAAAGTAACTATTTCAAAAAAAATTAGTAAAATAGACAACTATCTCGGTAATTATCGAAATTTAACTAAAAAACAAGAGGCAAAATAAATGGGATTATTTGATTTTTTATCGCAAGAAATTGCAATTGACTTAGGAACAGCCAATACACTAATTATAATGAACGATAAAGTAGTGGTTGACGAACCTTCTATTGTGGCAAAAGACATTCAAACGGGTAAAGTTGTAGCTATTGGAAAAAAAGCACAACAGATGCACGGTAAAACACATAAATTAATTGAAACCATTAGGCCTTTAAAAGATGGTGTAATTGCAGATTTTGAATCGGCAGAACAAATGATTAGAGGTATGATTAAAATGATTAATTCAGGCTCTCGTTTATTTAGTCCGAGTTTAAGAATGGTCATTTGTATTCCTTCTGGAATTACTGAGGTTGAAAAAAGAGCGGTACGTGATTCTGCTGAACACGCAGGTGCAAAAGATGTATTTTTAATTCACGAACCTATGGCTGCCGCATTAGGTATTGGTATAGATGTTATTGAACCAATGGGTAATATGATTATTGATATAGGTGGGGGTACATCAGAAATTGCCGTTATTGCTCTAGGTGGCATTGTTTGCGATAAATCAATTCGTGTGGCTGGTGATGATTTTACCAAAGACATTGAGGAATATATGAGACGTCAGCACAACATTTTAGTGGGTGAGCGATCAGCCGAAAAAATTAAAATTGAAGTGGGTGCCGCCTTACCTGAATTGAGTGAAGAAAAATCTCCACAACCTTTTGCTGTTCGTGGTCGTGATTTAATGACAGGTATTCCTAAAGAAATTACTGTAACTTATAGCGAAATTTCTCATGCCCTAGACAAAAGTATTGCAAAAATTGAAGAAGCCATTATTAGTGCCTTGGAATTAACTCCTCCAGAATTGTCTGCTGATATTTATAAAACAGGTATTTATTTAACTGGTGGAGGCTCAATGCTTAGAGGTCTTGATGATAGAATTTCGGCTAAAACCAAATTACCTGTTCATATTGCAGAAGATCCTTTAAGAGCAGTTGCCAGAGGTACGAGTATTGCCCTTAAAAATATCGAAAAATTCCAATTCTTAGAAAGATAATTGTTGATAATGGAGGTGTAAAAGAATGAAAAACTTAATCAATTTTTTAAAAAGATTTAGAGATATACTCTTATTCTTTTTTTTACAAGTGATTGTATTAAGTATGTTTTTTAATTCTAAAAATTACCATAAAACATCTTTCATTAATACATCATCTGTTGTGTCTTCTTGGATATCCAAACAAAGACATGAGGTAACTAAACATTTTTCTTTGGAATCTGAAAATGAAACATTGTTAAAAAAAAATGCTGAGTTGATGACTTATCAACCTTACAGTTTTTACCATTTACAAAATAGAATCTATAGTGTAAACGATACCCTTTACGAACAACAATATGAATACATCTCTGCCAATGTAATTAAAACCTCTATTAACCGCAGAGACAATTATATAACCATAGATAAAGGCGCTCTACAAAATGTTAAAGAAGGCATGGGGGTTATTTCTAACAAAGGAATTGTTGGATTTGTAGTAGATGTTTCAACTCATTATGCCCTAGTCAAAACCTTATTGTCTGAAGGATTAAACATCAGTGCAAAATTAAAAAATCAAAGTGATGTAAGGGGGCAAATTAAATGGGATGGTAAAGATTATAGGATAGCACAACTACACGGAATCACCAACGACATCAACATTAAAAAAGATGACGAAATTGTTACTAAGGGTAGTAAAGGTATTTTTCCAAAAGGCATTTCCATTGGTAAAGTTAAAAAAGTATCCTCACAAAATGGAGAAATTACTTTAGAAATAGATGTGGAATTAAGTACTAACTTTAACAGAATAAGTTCGGTTTATTTAGTTAAAAATCTTTTTAAAACAGAACAAAATCAATTAGAAAAAGGGTTGTTTGATGACTAAAACTTGGAAAAAATATAGCATCTTATTTATAACAACATTACTGTTTCAAGTTTTGGTGTTAAATCATTTTGAAATTAGCCGATTTGTATATCCAATGATGTATGTGATATTAATTCTTGACTTACCCGTAAAAATTAATCAATTTTTAGTGGTTGCCATTTCTATTTTACTTGGAATATGCCTTGATGCTTTAAGCGATACTTTTGGGTTACATACTTCATCATTAATCTTGGTAGCTTATATTCGCCCCATTGTTCTTAAATATATTAGACCACGTGATGGATACGATAAAATTAATCAACCAACGTTAAGAGAAATGGGTAAATTTTGGTATGCCGAGTATGCCCTAATCATTTTGTTTATTCATCACTTATGGTTTTTCTCTTTTGAGTTGTTTAGAATGGATTTGGCGGGAACAATTATATTAAAATCCTTGCTAAGTACAATTTTTTCGTTTATATTAATTTTATTGGTTCAATATTTATTCTATAAACCGGTTAAGCATTAATGAAAAGTTTTGAAAATAGAAAATATATCATCACATTAGCCTTTTTGCTAATTGGTGTTATTTTTATTTTTAGATTGGCACACATGCAGTTATTAGACGATCAATGGAAAAAAAGAGCGGCTCAAATTTCAGAAAACAAAATAACCACCTATCCTGCTAGAGGAATTGTGTTTGACCGCAATCATCAAAAATTAATTGCCAACATTGTGTATTATGATTTGCTGGTAGTTCCTAAAGAAGTAGAAAAAGATATAGACTCTTTTGCCTTTGCTAAATTAATTGGTATTTCCATTGATGAATATAGTCAACGAATGGCAAAAGCCAGAGATTATTCTTACCGTAAACCATCAGAATTTGAAAAACAAATTTCGCCTGATGATTTTGATGTGATTGGTCCTGAGTTATACAAATACAAAGGTTTTTTTGAACAAGAAAGAACATTAAGACGATACCCTAAACAAATAGCGGCTCATGTATTGGGTTACATGAATGAGGTTAATAAAAGAGATGTTGAAAAAAATCCTTACTACAAACCAAGAGATTATATTGGAAGAAGTGGAATTGAAAAAGAATATGAAACCATTTTAAGAGGTAAAAAAGGAGTAAAATATTTGCTTCAAGATGCTATTGGAATGGCAACCGGAAGTTATGAAAATGGTAAATATGATACCGTTGCTGTAAAAGGTAAAAACATTACTTTGGGTATTGATTCTAAGATTCAAGCTTACGGCGAAAAATTAATGAAAAATAAACTAGGAAGTATTGTTGCTATTGAGCCGCAAACTGGAGAAATTTTAGCCATGGTTACTTCTCCTTCTTATAACCCCAATTTATTAGTGGGTAGAGATTTAGGTAAAAACTACGCTAAGCTTCAGCAAGATTCGCTAAAACCTCTATTTAATAGAGCAACAAGTGCCGTTTATCCGCCTGGTTCTACTTTTAAGTTGCTAATGGCTTTAATAGGTATGCAAGAAGGAGTAATTACCGAAAATTCAGGTTTTCCTTGTACAAAAAGTTTGGTGGGATGCCATAATCATCCATCTGCTCAAAATGTAATTAGTGCCGTTAAAATGTCGTGTAATCCTTATTTTTATTATGTAGTCAGACGAATTATTCAGCAAGGTAAAAATAAAAGTCAATTTAAAGATGCAGCAATAGGATTGGATATTTGGGCAAAATATGTCCGTAGTTTTGGTTTAGGAGGCACGTTAAAAACAGATTTTGGTGGCATGGCAACAGGCACAATTCCAGACAAAGCCTATTACGACAAAATATATGGCGAATACCGTTGGGCATACAGCACCATTTATTCAATATGTATTGGTCAGGGAGAGGTGTTAGTTAGTCCGTTTGAAATGGCTAATATTGCTGCTATTATGGCTAACAGAGGGTATTATTACAATCCTCATTTTGTAAAAAGTATTGAGGATGAGGAATTACCAGAAGTTTTTACTAAAAAAAATTATACTCTAGTTGATACCTCTTATTTTCCTGTTGTGGTTGCTGGAATGGAAAAAGTGGTTAATGAAGCAGGAGGTACAGCAAGGCGAGCAAGAATTGACAGCATTACTGTTTGTGGTAAAACTGGTACGGCACAAAATCCTCATGGAGAAGATCACTCTATTTTTATTGCCTTTGCACCTAAAGATAATCCTAAAATTGCTATAGCTGTTTATGTTGAGAATGCAGGGTTTGGTGGAACTTGGGCAGCGCCAATAGCCAGTTTAATGATTGAAAAATATTTAACCGATTCTATAAGTAATATTAGAAAAGAACAACGCATTTTAGATGCCAATTTAATTCAACCTAATTAATGAGACACTCATCTAACAACATATCAATAGATTGGACACTAATAGGTATTTACTTATTGCTTGTTAGTTTAGGGTTGTCAAACATTTACTCATCAGTTTACGACCCTGAACATCCCTCATTATTTGATTTATCAACTGAATATGGAAAACAAACTATGTGGATTGGCATTTCTATTTTTTTGGGATTAGTTATCTTACTTTTAGACGCCTCATTTATTATTAAAAATGCTTATGTGGTTTATGTGGTTACAATGCTTTTGTTACTTTTTGTGTTGTTTACTAAACCAGTTAATGGTGCAAGGTCATGGTTTGGTTTTGGTAGCGTTGGTATTCAACCATCTGAATTTGCAAAAATTGGAGTAAGTTTAGCGTTGGCAAGGTATTTAAGTATGACCTCATTATTAAAGAAAAAAAGAGCACAATCTAAATATAATATTTCAGTTACAGGAGCCATTGGTAATTTTTCTAACTTTTTAAAATTGTATTCAAAAATATTGTTAATTATAGGTATCCCCTCAATTTTAGTATTGCTACAACCAGATGCAGGAACTTTTATTGTATTTACCTCTTTTATTTTAGTGTTGTATAGAGAAGGTTATGCTGGAAACATCATCTTGTTTGGTATTGTAGCAGTTATTATTGCCATTATTACTTTAATTAATGCAGATAATAGTTTCTTTTTACCTTTTACTAAAATCAAACTTAGCGGGAAGTTTGGTATTTTTATTTTTATAATGATATTTGGAGGTATTTCTGCCTTGTTAATTAAAAAAATGGTATTAAAAAGAAACCGTAAGGTTCTTTATAAGGCACTAGTTGGCAGTTTAATTATATCCATTATTTTTATCAATTTTGTTGAGGTGGGGTATAGTAAAATTTTGCAAAAACATCAAAAAGAACGTATAGATTTAGTACTTGGTAAAATTGACGATCCTGACGGGAAAGGGTATAATATTAATAGAGCAAAAGCAGCTATTGGTTCGGGTGGATTTAGTGGTGTGGGTTATAAACAGGCTAAACTAGCAAACTCTCATCAAAAGCACGTGCCTATGCAAAGCACCGATTTTATTTTTTGTACATGGTCTGAGGAAAGAGGGTTTATTGGGTCGGCAAGTTTGGTGGTGTTGTTTATGATATTATTAATTAAAATTATAAATATAGCCGAACGTCAAAGGTCTGCTTTTACACGAACTTATGCCTATGCCATTGCAGGCATTATTTTTTATCATTTTATGATTAATGTAGGAATGGCTATTGGGTTAGCCCCAGTTATTGGTATTCCATTGCCGTTTTTTAGTTATGGGGGATCATCTATGATGTCATTTACAATTATGCTGTTTATTCTTATTAAATTAGATGCAGAAAATAAAAATATGTTGTCCTAATGAAAACTAATCAATCTATTGCCTTGCAATTAATTATTTTGGTGTTATCGGTTTTCTTTTGCATTAGTTTAGCTGGTATTTTAACCATAATTACTTTTAAAATGGTTGGTTATGTTTTTTTGTCTGAAAGCGAAATAACCCCTCAAGCTTATCTCATTGCCGGATTTTATAATCAAGTAGTAGGATTTTTAGGTGGTTTTTTTCTTTATCTCAAACTAACCAAACAATCTTTTTATTCATCTATTAAATTGAATTCTATTCAAATAAAAAAAACATTAATGGTTGTAGGGTTGTTAATTGTTGCCTATCCTTTAGTTGAAATTTTGGCGGGTTTTAATGAGGGATTAAAAGATATTATTCCAAACAATTCATTTATTGCCGATAATGAACAAACAAAAATGATTCAACTAAAACTTTTAAGCGACTCCTCTATAGAATTATTAATCTATAAAATTCTACTTATTGGAGTCATTACAGCATTTGCTGAGGAGTTAATTTTTAGAGGCGTTTTACTAACAAAAATAAAAGAAGCATCAAGCAATACTCATTACGCCGTAATTGTTAGCGGATTATTGTTTGCCATCATTCATTTTCAGCCTTTAGCCATTTTACCTATGTTTTTTTTAGGTGTTGTGTTAGGCTATTTATACACCCAAACCAAAAATTTAGCTTACTCTATTCTTTTTCATGCTTTATTTAACACTTCAACTATTTTAATCGGATATTTTTAAATTATACCTAAAGTTTTGATTTTATTTACAAATTAATGCCGTTTTATTTTTATTAGGGGGAATTGTTCTCCACCTGTTAGCGGACAGAACAGGGAGTGCTCCGAAAACTATCTGGAATGTATCAAAGCGTCAGTTCGAGTGGTTTTATTTTTTTGGATAAAAAATAAAATTGTATCGAGAACAGGCTACGGAGTCATCAATCCGCTATGTTCTCGATACATTTTTAAATTCAACACTACCGTGTTTCCTTTAAAACCACTCGAACTGACGCTAGATTATTTAAAATAATTTGATTATGTCATTGAATTTAAACTGACGCTAACATTTATTCCTTTAAAGCTAATCCCTGTCTGTCAACAGGCGGGAAATTGATTTAGTGATAAAAATCACCTTAACCGCAAAAATTCATGGAATTAGCTTTGTTTAGATGCGAAATTTTAAAATC
>CAYQRJ010000084.1:5189-9962 GCA_964419855.1 uncultured Crocinitomix sp. | reverse complement strand
TCGAACTGACGCTAGATTATTTAAAATAATTTGGTTATGTGATAGTAATCGAACAGACGCTAATACTTTTAATAGGAGAATAAAATTTATTCAATAAAACTTAACTTAACCATATTTGAAGGTCCTTTTTCTTCTATTGGTATTGACGCAATATTAACCACTAAATCGCCTTTTTTTAAGACACCTTTCTTTTTAAGAATGTATTTAGAATCGGCAATGGTATGGTCGGTACTTACCATTTTGTCATAATAATATCCCTTTACACCCCAAACCAAGTTAAGTTGAGTTAAAATTTGTTTGTTTTCGGTAAACACAAATGTATCGGCTTTAGGTCTTTGAGATGAAATTTTATAAGCAGTATAACCAGAAAACGTCATAGTAATAATTCCTTTTGCCTCAACTCTTTGAGCTAATCTAGAAGCATTAAAACAAATAGAGTCCGAAATAAATCGTTCTTGACTTTTTTCTGGCACTTCCTCTTTGTAATATATTTCATCCGATTTTTCAACTTCACAAACAATTTTACTCATGGCTTTTATCACCTCAACAGGATATTTACCTACAGAGGTTTCACCAGAAAGCATCACCGCATCTGCACCATCTAAAACTGCATTAGCAACATCATTAACTTCAGCCCTTGTTGGTGTAAAGTTAGTAATCATACTTTCCATCATTTGAGTAGCAACAATGGTTGGTTTTGCATGTTTACGGCATTTTTTAATCATCATTTTTTGTAAAGAAGGAACAGTTTCCATAGGCACTTCTACACCTAAATCTCCACGAGCCACCATTAAAGCATCAGTGGCAATAATAATATCATCAATATCGTTAATGGCCTCTGGTTTTTCAATTTTTGCAATGACTTTGGCTTGACATCCATTTTTTGATATAATATGTTTTAATTCAATAATATCTCTTGCCGAACGAACAAATGACAATCCTATCCAATCAACATGATGTTTTAGAGCAAATTCTAAATCTTTTAAATCTTTTGGAGTTAAACAAGGTAAAGATATTTTTGTATGTGGTAGGTTAACACCTTTTTTTGAGCTTAATATACCGCCGTGCAATACTCTTGTTTTTACTTCATCTTTTTTATTGGTTGATATCACCTCAAGTTGTAGTTTTCCGTCATCTAATAATACTTTATCACCTACTGCAACATCTTGCGGAAAGGTTTCGTAAGTTAAATATACTTTTTCTTTTGTACCTAAACATTCTTTAGTTGTAATGATAAGTTCTTTTCCGTCAATAAGTTCAATGGCGTTATTTTCTACTTCACCAATTCTAATTTTAGGTCCTTGTAAATCGGCTAAAATGGCAACATTGTTTCCCAACTCCTCATTCAACTCTCTTACCATTTTTATGGTATTTAAATGATTGTCATGAGTACCGTGTGAAAAATTAAGTCTGCATACATTTGTGCCGTTTAAAATCATATTTTTCAACACTTCTTTTGAATTGGTAGATGCAGGTCCCATTGTGGCAACTATTTTGGTTTTTTTGTTAATCATAGTGTTAAAATATTAAGTTAGCTTTTGATTTTAATTCTTCTGCATCAAAAACAAAAGCTGTCATTACGCTTTCAATTTGTTTTAAGTCAGATACCAATTGTGCAATATCTAATTTATAGTTATTTTTAATTATTAAAAAGTAGTCAATTTTATCTTGTTCAGGAATCAATTTTTTATAATTGTATGATTGATTTTTAACCAAGTAAAATTCGGTTCTTGTTTCTTCATCAATATATTCGTAAAAAGAAAAATAAAATTCACCATCTTTTTTGTTTTTTAAAGCATAATCTTCTCCTTTTTGTAATAAGATAGACAAGGCTTTGTTTATAGTCCAACACAACCTATAATCAGTATAGGACGAACAGATTCCAATGAGCTCAAAATCATAATCATCATCCCATAATAACTTGTGTTTTTTCATAAGTTGTGATAAAAGTAATCATTTGTACGCTAATTTAGGTTAATTTGTTTTAATTTAGACGTAAAATTAATCTTAATAAATGAAAATTGTAATCAATAACAATCAAACAGTTGATTTATCAAAAGGAATTGATATCTCTTTACCTTTAAGTCCAAACAAGGGGGCTTTGGCTTGGTATTGCGAGCCTGTAAAAATTTGGGCAGTTAAAGGAGATGGTTTTATTGGAAAGGTAAGCGAAGGAGGAAGTACTAATTTTAATAACATTCAGCTGAACCCTCATGGCAATGGTACACATACCGAAAATGTAGGTCATATTTCCGAATCATTTTATTCCATTAATAACAGTTTAAAGAATTTTCATTTTTTGGCTAACTTAATTACCGTTAAACCAAAATCTATTTATAATAATCATTGGCAAGAGCAAGATTTAATCATTGATGAATCAATAATGGCTGAAGCTTTAAAAAACTGTCCTCATCACCCTGCATTAATTATTAGAACTTTGCCTAATCATTTAGATAAGAAAAATAAAAATTATTCTCATACTAACCCAGCTTATATAACAGAAAAAGCCATTGAATTAATTAATGATTTTGGAGTTAAACATTTGCTTATTGATTTACCATCTGTTGACCGTGAAAATGATAATGGAGAACTAAAAGCACACCGTAAATTTTGGAATTATCCAGAGCAACCTATTTTGGATAAAACCATTACCGAATTAATATATGTTGATGATACAATTAAAGATGGAGAGTATTTGTTGAATTTACAAATTATTAGTTTAGAAAATGATGCTTCACCTAGTAAACCTGTTATTTATAAATTAAAGTAACTAAAGCCCAGTTATTACCGCTATTACACATAAAACAAGAGTTACCGCTACTAAACCTTTGGTAAATTCGTACATATTCCACCTAAAATTGACAAAATAAAATAAAAACATATTGGGTATCATTGAAAAAATAATGATGTCCATTTTATCAGGAGAATCTCGTAACAAAATTCCAAAGTAATCGCTAAAGCTAATAATGGCAGATGCTTTTATGTAGTAAGACAAAAAGAAAGCAAGTATGGGTAAAATCACTCCTAAAGTAATACCATAAACTAGTTTGTCGTATTTTTTAATGTTATCTTCAAAACTCATAATTCTATTTTAAATCCCATTCGTTTAATGTGCTTATTAAGTGATGGGCAGTCATATCAAATTGTGTAGGAACTACAGATACATAATTGTTTTCAAGGGCATACATATCGGTGTCTTCTCCTCTATCGGTTACAGCAAAATCACCAGTTAACCAGTAATAATCTCCACCAAATGGATCGGTTCTTTTTTCAAAAGCATCTTCCCAAAACGCTTTACCTTGACGGCAAATTTTTACACCATTAATCTCATTAATTTTACCTTTAGGGATGTTAACATTTAAGCAAGTTCCTTTAGGTAATCCATTTTTTAAAACAGATTTGCAAATGAGTTTAGCAAAATGTTTAGCTGCATCAAAATCGGCATTGCTATCATAATCTAATAATGAAAAACCAATAGATGGAATACCTTCAATAGCACCTTCAACCGCTGCTGACATGGTTCCAGAATAGAGTACATTGGTAGCTGCATTTGAGCCGTGATTAATACCTGACACCAAAAGGGTAGGTCTTTTTTTTAATACTTCATAAATGGCTAACTTTACACAATCCACAGGAGTACCTGAGCAAGTGTATGACTCAATGTTTTTAAACTCATCAGATGGTTTTAATCTTAACGGATCATGAATAGTAATGGCGTGTCCCATTCCACTTTGCGGGTCTTGAGGAGAGACCACTAAAACATCTCCCAACTCTTTAACAACCTCAACCAAAGATTTTATACCTTTTGCATAAATACTATCATCATTGGTAACTAAAATTAGCGGTTTTTTACTCATAAAAGCAAATGTAATTAAAAAATTAAGTAATCCATCATTTCAATATTGAGAAATTATTGAGTTAACCGCAAAAATTAATGGAATTAGCTTTGTAAAGATGTGAAATTTTTGGATTATTTTTGTTTGTGATGCCGTTTCTGTTAAAATTAAAAATTAATCGACAAATAACAAATCACAAAGTAGGATAAAAAGCGTCTTCTAAATGCTCAATTTTAGTTTCTTTTTCGTTTAAAATGATTGAAATGATATCAAAACGGGTGTCTATATCCAAGTTATGTTCTAAAATATACTCATGTGCCACTTTTACAATAGATTTCTGTTTCCCTTTTGTCACAGTATCTTCAGGTCCTGCTAAATATTCACTCTGACGGGTTTTAACTTCAACAATAATTAACTCTTCCTTATATTCAGCAATAATATCTACCTCTAAATGTTTAAACCTATAATTAGTAGTAAGAATTTTATATCCTTTTTTAATGAGGTAATTTTTTGCTAATTCTTCTCCTTTTTTTCCTAATTCATTATGCTGAGCCATATATTAATTAAATAATTTGTAATTTTGACAACTAATATAGTTATACTTATAAACTTATAGTATGAAAAATTTATTTTTATTATTGTTAATGGTTTTACCTTTTACTATTACAGCACAAAGGTACTCTTACAAAAAAAAGCAAATTACACAACCTGGTAGTATGTATTTTTATTGGGGTTACAACCGTTCAATTTATGCTAAAAGCACCATTCATTTTACAGGAGATAATTATGATTTTATTGTTCATAAAGCTAAAGCTCACGACAACCCATCAACGTCATTTAAACAATATGTAAACATCACCACCATTTCAGTACCACAATTTAATATTAGGGTAGGGTGGTACAGAAATAACAAATGGGATTTTTCTTTTGGTTATGA
>CAYQRJ010000084.1:0-5089 GCA_964419855.1 uncultured Crocinitomix sp. | reverse complement strand
GGTACAAATAATTATGCTAAACAAAAATTAGTTTATGCCGATTGGCAATTGGTTGCTGGAGTATTTTGGTATTTAAAATTTAAAAACAAATGTGATTCTTGTCCAGACTGGCACTAAAAATTACAATTCAATAATGTTAATAGATACGCATACACATCTTTATACCTCTCAGTTTGATAATGACAGAGATGAGGTTATCAAAAACGCTATTGATTCTGGAGTAGAAAAACTCTTATTGCCAAATATAGATTTAGATTCAGTCAAAGGTATGCACCAATTGGTTGATAAATATCCAAATAATTGTTATGCTATGATGGGATTACATCCTACCTCAGTTGATGCCAATTATAAGGAGGTTTTAAATAAGATGAAATTGCTGTTAGACCAAAATAACTACATAGCAGTTGGCGAAATAGGAATGGATTTGTATTGGGATAAAACCTACATCAATGAACAAGCTGATGCTTTAAAAATTCAAATTGAATGGGCTAAAGAAAAAAAGTTGCCTATTGTTATTCACGTTCGTGATGCTTTTAATGAAATTTTTGAGGTGATTGACCCCTTAAATGATGATGAGTTATTTGGTGTGTTTCATTGTTTTACAGGAAACCTACAACAAGCACAAAAAATAATTAATTATGGAGGGTTTAAATTAGGAATAGGTGGTGTTTTAACCTTTAAAAACTCAGGATTAGATAAAACCATTAGTCAAATAGATTTACAACATTTGGTGCTTGAAACAGATTCGCCTTATTTAGCCCCAACACCTCACAGAGGTAAAAGAAATGAAAGTGCCTACGTTAATTTAGTAGCCGATAAATTAGTTGATGTATTAAATTTAGACAGGCAAATAATAGTTAATGAAACGACAA
The DNA here is from genome assembly GCA_964419855.1 of uncultured Crocinitomix sp. Taxonomy (GTDB): domain Bacteria; phylum Bacteroidota; class Bacteroidia; order Flavobacteriales_D; family Crocinitomicaceae; genus Putridiphycobacter. The sequence continues at coordinate 4,217 of CAYQRJ010000084.1, read as the reverse complement.
AAAACGCCAAAGAAGTTTTTAAAATCTAATTTGATACCGTTAAATAAATTAGACCTACACTTTATATTTTTTTAGTAAAACAATTATCTTTAAATAATTAAACTTGTAACAGCAAATGAGTCAGCATTCTAAAATTTTAATAATTTACACAGGGGGCACAATAGGAATGGTTAACGACCCCAAAACAGGAAGATTAAAGTCATTTGATTTTGATAATTTATACAAACATATTCCTGAGTTAAAACAATTCAAATATCAATTAGATGTTGATTCAATTGGTAATCCTATTGATTCATCCGAAATGAATGTAACTAAATGGGCAACCATTGCTAATGCGATCTTTGAAAAATATAATAACTATGATGGTTTTGTGGTTTTACACGGAACAGATACTATGGCATATTCAGCATCCGCTTTAAGCTTTATGTTGCAAGGATTAAAAAAGCCAGTTATTTTTACAGGCTCTCAATTGCCAATAGGTCAAATCAGAACAGATGGTAAAGAAAATTTAATTACCGCCATTGAAATAGCAGGGTTAAAAAATAAAGAAGGTGAAAGTTTAATTCAAGAGGTAGCCATTTATTTTGAATATTCTTTATACAGAGGTAATAGAGCATCAAAAATAAGCGCCAATCATTTTGAAGCATTTGATTCACCTAATTACCCACCTTTAGCCATTGCAGGAGTTGATATTGACTTTAATTATTCTGCTTTTTATAAACCCCAACAAAATAAATTGGAATTGTTTACCAATTTTGACACTAAAGTAGCCTTACTGAAACTTTACCCTTCTATGCCAATAGAATTAATATTAAACGCACTAGACATTAACCTTTATAAAGCAGTAATAATTGAGGCTTATGGGAGTGGAAATACTTTTTATAATGATGAAATTTATAAAAAGTTAAAAAATTACACATCAAATGGTGGGGTTGTAATTGTAACTACACAATGTACCAAAGGCAAAGTAACTTTAGGAAAATATGATAGTAGTCAACTTTTTGTTGATGGAGGAGCAGTTAGTGGTAAAGATATTACAACAGAGGCAATTATAACTAAAACAATGTACGCTTTGGGTAAATATAAAACCGTATCTGAACGCATTAAATTTTTAGAAAAAAACTGTTGTGGAGAACTAACCGATTAGTTAAAAATTATATTTTGTTAAAAAAAAAGATTGTATTTTTATAAAAATTTGTACATTAGCACACGTTTTTTAAATTAAGAACGTTAAAAATAAAATAGAAAATAAACAATAATTCAAATTAAAAAAAATGAAAAAAGTATTATCATTAGTAGCCGTTTTTGGAACATCAGCAATGTTATTTGCAGAAAATGCAGCTGATAAAGTTGTACAACCTGTACCAGAAGAAAACTTTATTTATGTATTAAGAGAAAAATTTATAGAAGGTGGTGCCGAGTTTATGGGCATTGTATTAGCCTGTTTAATTTTTGGTTTAGCCCTTGTAATAGAAAGAATTGTTTATTTAAACTTAGCCACTACAAATACAAAAAAATTAGTAGCTAAAGTTGATGAGGCTTTGCAAACAGGAGGTGTTGAAGCAGCCAAAGAGGTGTGTAGAAACACAAGAGGTCCTGTAGCATCTATTTTTTATCAAGGTTTAGATAGAGCAGATGAAGGAATTGATATGGTTGAAAAATCAGTTGTTTCTTACGGTGGCGTACAAATGGGACTTTTAGAAAAAGGAATGTCTTGGATACAATTATTTATTTCTTTAGCTCCAATGTTAGGGTTTATGGGAACGGTAATTGGTATGATTCAAGCGTTTGATACCATTGAAGCAAATGGTGGTGTACAAGCCGACCAAATTGCAGGTGATATTAAAGTAGCCTTATTAACAACCGTATTTGGTTTAATTGTAGCCATTATATTACAAGTGTTTTACAATTATTTAATTGCAAAAATTGATAGCATTGTAAATGATATGGAAGATGCTTCTATCTCATTAATTGATGTATTGTTAAAAAATGGTGCTGCTAAAGCCTAATTTTATTTAATAAATAAAATATTACAAATTATGGATAATAAAATAACATCTATTGCTTTAAAAGGTGTAATGGCTCTGCTCTTAATTATAGGGGTAGTTCTAATATGGGTTGCACTATCTTACAGCAATAACGGAGAAGTTAATAAAAACCAAGAGTTTTATAAATTAACTTACAAACCAACAGAAAATGCACTAAAAACGGAGGAAAAAACCGTAGTTTATTACGATTATGTTTTAGACCACGACAAACCTGCAGTTTATGATTTAACTAATCATCAAGCATACAAATATGAGGAGTTTATCAATTCTAAAATGAAAGATAAAATCAAGTTGAGTGGTTTTAAAGATGAAGAAGTTGATCCTGTATTATTAGATCACTACAAATTAAATCAAGCTACTGAGACGGTAATTGTTTATGCTAAATGGGTAATGATTATTGGTTTAGTTTTAATTGCCATTTTCTCGATATTAAACTTAGTGCAAAACCCAAAACGTTTTATCCCAACCATTATTGGGATAGCTGTTTTAGGAGTGCTATTCTTTATCGCTTATTCAATTGCACCTTCTTTCGCACCTGATGGGGCAAAAGTAACTCAATTATCAACTTATTCTCCTGAAAGTTATCATTGGACAGGAACTGGAATTGATTTGTTTATTACATTGGTAATTATTGCTTTTGTTTTAATTATTATTGATTCTATAATGAATGCAGTACGTTACCTTAGTAATAATTAAGTTATGGCAAGAAGAGAATTAGAAGAAATAAATGCTGGGTCAATGGCTGACATTGCCTTCTTGCTTTTGATATTTTTCATTGTAACTACTACAATGGATTTAGAAGCAGGAATCCCTCAAACATTACCAATGAAAATCACCTTAGATGTGCCACTTGATGTTGAGGTACATAAAAGGGATGTGTTGGACATAAAGGTTAATGCCAATGACCAATTATTAGTTGAAGGTGAAGCTAAACAAATTGAGGATTTATATGATATTACCATTGAATATTTTTCAGCCAATATGTTTTCAGAAACAGATGAAAAATGGGCAGAATATATATCTTATTCAGAAGATCAATGTAAAGCAGAAATTGAAAAAGCTAAACAAAAAGTTGAAGAGGCTGAAGCCAATAATGACCCTAATTTATTATTGATTAAATCTAATCAAATTAAATGGGAAAAACGTTTAGCAGTTTGTCAAGCAATGCCTAATAAAAAATACCGTGAAATTAACGAAAATGCGGTAATTCAATTAAAACAAAAAGCAGGGTCGTCTTATGGTAATTTCATTGCTATTAAAAACGAAATTGGTAAAGCAATTTACAAATTACGTGATGATAGAGCTAAAGAATTGTTTAACGGATTGGATTATAAAACCATTTTGGAGAATCAAGATGATGAGGATATGAGAGAAAAAATGAAAATTTTAAAAGTTCTTATACCTGAAAAAGTCATTGAACCACCAATTAAAAATTAATTAAGATGTCAAAATTTAGAAAAGACGGGAAAAGATCTCAGCCACCTATAAATACAGCAGCTTTGCCAGATATTGTATTTATGCTTTTGTTCTTTTTTATGGTTGCAACCAGACCTAAAGAAAAAGAACCGCAAAATGTTGAAATTGAAATACCAAGTTCGGCAATAGCTATAGAGCTAAATAAAGATGATAAAGTAGATTATATTTGGGCAGGTTACCCTGTTAATGCTGCAGACAATGCTTTAGTTGAGGTGTTTTTAGATGATCAATTATCACCTGACTTTACTGCTGCTATTGGAAAATGGAAATTAGCCAATAAACCAGAGGGAATGGAAGTTGGAGATGTGATTACCATTTTAAAAATAGATGATGATGTAAATATGAAAACCGTTTATGACATCAAAGAGGCATTAAGAGATCCTAGAGTAGAAGCGTACAAAATTAATTACTCTACAAAAAATAAAAAATAATGATTTGATTATATTGTTTAAAAAGCACTCATTTTGGGTGCTTTTTTTGTTTAAAATTTCTTTTCTTCAAAAAATTACTCGCATTGGTTTTTACTGAGAAATTACAAATAATTCACCTGTAATATAATCTGCAAGACGTTTCCCTTTTTCTGTTAAAGTTACAATTTGCTTATTTATATTAATGTCTTTAGAACTTTTAAATTGTCTTAGTAAGGGTTGTATTGATTTTAAATGGTGTTCTGATATATGACTTAAATAGTCT
>CAYQRJ010000083.1:3045-9977 GCA_964419855.1 uncultured Crocinitomix sp. | reverse complement strand
ATAACTTGATTTACTATGTTTTAATTAAGAAATAAAAATATAGTGGTGAATTTTGTGGGTTAAAAAAAGCTTGAACTATATAGTTCAAGCTTTTTTATAAGTTAGGCATTAATAAAAGGTTTACACCAAACCTTGGTCAATCATTGCATCAGCAACTTTTACAAAGCCAGCAATGTTAGCGCCTTTAACGTAATCAACATTACCATCAGCGTCTTTACCATACTTAACACAAGCAGAATGGATAGATTTCATAATATTATGTAATTTTTCATCAACTTCCTCTGCTGTCCAAGATAAACGTAAAGAGTTTTGCGACATTTCTAAACCAGAAGTGGCTACACCACCAGCATTTGAGGCTTTACCTGGCGAAAATAATATTTTAGCACCATGGAACACAGCAATAGCTTCTGGTGTAGAAGGCATATTAGCACCTTCAGCCACACATTTACAACCATTAGCAATTAATTCTCCCGCCTCTTCTGCATTTAACTCATTTTGAGTAGCACAAGGTAAAGCAATATCACATTTTTCACCCCAAGGACGTTTACCCTCATGGTAAGTAGCACCAGAAAATTGATCAACATATTCTTTAATTCTTCCTCTACGGTTATTTTTTAAATCCATAACCCAAGCTAATTTTTCAGCGTTAATTCCATCAGGATCAACAATATAACCTTTAGAATCTGACAAAGTAATAACTTTAGCTCCTAATTGAGTTGCTTTTTCGCAAGCATATTGAGCCACATTACCAGAACCAGAAATAACAACCGTTTTTCCTTCAAAAGAATCACCTTTAGTTTTTAACATTTCTTGAGCAAAATAAACTGTACCGTATCCAGTGGCTTCTGGTCTAATTAAAGAACCACCCCAGTTACGTCCTTTACCAGTTAATACACCAGTAAATTCATTTCTAATTCTTTTGTACTGACCAAATAAGTAACCAATTTCACGTCCACCAACACCTATGTCTCCAGCAGGTACGTCTGTGTCAGGTCCAATATGGCGAGCTAATTCAGTCATAAAAGATTGACAAAATTTCATTACTTCATTGTCTGACTTTCCTTTTGGGTCAAAATCAGAACCACCTTTACCACCACCCATAGGTAAAGTAGTTAAAGAGTTTTTAAAAACTTGCTCAAAACCTAAAAATTTAAGGATTGATAAGTTTACAGAAGGGTGAAATCTTAACCCTCCTTTATATGGTCCAATAGCCGAGTTAAATTCAACTCTATAACCAATATTTAATTGGTATTTACCATTGTCATCTAACCAAGGGACTCTAAAAATAAGGGTTCTTTCTGGTTGAACCATTCTTTCTAAAAGATTTATCCCTTTATATTTAGGATTTTCTTCCATAAACGGAATAATAGCTTCAGCTACCTCTTCAACAGCTTGTAAAAATTCAGTCTCGTGACCGTGTTTAACCTTTACTTTAGCCATAAACTCATCTACTTGAGCTTGATATTTATTTGCCATGATTTTAATATTTTTATGTAAGCGACAACAAATTTAATTTATTTTTAAACATAAAAGCAAATACTAACAAAAATGTTTAATAATTATTGAATTTCTATTTTTTTTATTTGGGCAAAACGAGCCGGGCTTTCCACTATATCTCCGCCTGAGGCGGAGGATGCCGTTCCAATCCCTTTTGCAATTAATGATAATCAATTATGAATAACAAATAACGAATAACCAAATAACGAATTGATGAATTATGAATTATGAATTGTCTAATTACGAATAACTAAGTAACCAATAACCAATAACCAATAACCAAATAACGAATAACCAATAAAAAAAAACTACATTTGCAAAGTGAAAAAAATTTTAGTTGTAAGGTTTAGCTCAATAGGCGATATTGTTTTAACAACTCCAGTAGTAAGGTGTTTAAAACAAGAGTTTCCTGATGCCGAAATTCATTATATTACAAAATCTTCTTATAAAATTTTATTAGCCAATAACCCTTACATAGATAAACTTTATACAATTAATAAAGAAATAACAGAGGTTTTACCCGAGCTAAAACAAGAAAAATACGATTTTATTATTGATTTACACCATAATTTAAGAACATTTAGGCTGAAATTAGCACTGCACACTAAGGCTTATCAATTTCCTAAATTTAATATAAAAAAATGGTTGTTAACTACCTTTAAAATTAATAAAATGCCCAACCAACATATTGTTGATAGATATTTTAAGTGTGTTAACGAAATAGGCGTAGTTAACGACCAAAAAGGATTAGATTATTTTATACCAAAGCAAGACGAAATTAATTTAAAGGCTTATCATATTCCTAATGATTATATTGTTTTTGCCATAGGGGCTAAATTTGCTACTAAAAGACTGCCTGTTTCTAAAATTATAGACATTGTTAATCAAATACCTAACACCGTTGTTTTGTTGGGAGGTAAGGAAGATAAGGAGAAAGCTTGTGAAATATCAGATGCTTGTTCTAATACCATTAAACTTTGTGGCGATTTAAACTTAAATCAATCGGCATCTATAATTAAGCAAAGTAAAAAAGTAATTACCCACGACACAGGTTTAATGCACATAGCCAGTGCGTTTAATAAGCCAATCATTTCAATTTGGGGCAATACCGTACCTGAGTTTGGAATGTATCCTTATTTACCTCAATCGCCTAACAATTTTGTTATTCATCAAGTTAATAATTTAAGTTGCCGACCTTGTTCAAAAATAGGTTATCAATCTTGCCCTAAAAAGCATTTTAATTGTATGCAACAACAAAACATTGCTAAAATAGTAAAAAGCATTGAGGAAAATTAAAAGTAATTTGTTTCTCAATAGATAAGAGAGTTTATAACTTGAAACAGTTATAACCCATAAAATTCACCACTACAGTATTTTTTTATGAACAACTTGGTTAGCTGTTAAAATTTACCAAATTGGAATTTTAATGTATGGTAAAAAGCCAGTTGGAAAGAAGTTGTTCAATTATTACCCAACCATTTAAGTTAAATTTTCGTGTATTAATTGTATAGAACTTAAATTTGACTTATGAAAACAATTTTACTTTTTATTTTTATCCCATTTATTGGAGGAATAGCTTATGCACAAAATTGGAATCTAATTGACTCCACAAAAACAGTATTTTACAAACATAGTGATTCAATTCATATTACAAATACAATTGTTGTAGATTCGGTTGAAGTAATGGGTGTAAACACAACTTATTATACCGGTTATGCTTTTAAATATTGCGATACCTGTGCAGGTTTTAGTTATAACGAACCTATTATTTACCGTTATGCCAAAGAGTTTATTGGGCACAACGTTGTAAATGACGTTCTAAATAATCAATTTATTTTAGACGGAAATATCATCAAACAACATTCTGCCACAAATGATAGTTGGAATTTTAATGGCACATTAACAGCCACAACAGTCAGTAAAGGAGAACAAACAATTTTAGGCATTTTAGACTCTATTAAAACAATTCAATTGTCAAATTCTGACACGATAATCATCTCAAAAAATCATGGTATTATTCGTTACCCTGATTTTGCAACTCCCGGAAAATATTATGAAATGGTTGGTTACCATCAAGGACAAAATTCTTATGGAGAGTATTTACCTAATTTTTGGCGTACTTATGATTTTAATGTAGGGGATGTGTTTTTTTATAATGTAGATGGGGTAATTTCTACTCCACCAGGTTTTTTTAAGAGCTCTAAAATTATTTTTAAGATAATAGATAAAATTATTTTAAGCGATTCAGTTAAATATGAAGTTGAAATATTTGGCTATAGTTCTGGAGAATATTATCCATTTTTTAGAATTGATAATACTGAATTTTTATCAAAAAAATACATTTCACTATCTGGAGAGTCAATTTACGGAGTTACAAATATTCCTAGTTATGATGTTTTGCCAGGCTTGGATGTTAATAATAATTTGCATTCTAAATCATTTTATAAATATTTCTTACACAATAATTTATATCAGGAATACGACTCTTCTTCCTCTGTCAACTCTTTAATTCAAGTATCAAAACCAATTTATTCTTCAGAATTTGGTTTAGGTAAACAAGTTCTTTATTGTAAAGTAGAATCAGACAGCTTATTAAAGTTTTACAACTGGAATTTAGGGGGAGGTGAAGAACATGCTTCCGTAAATTATTTTAATGGACTAGGGCGTGAATTTCAATCCGCAAGTGCTTTTGAGATAGATTATCAAGACAAATTAGTTGGTGCTATCATAAACAATGATACTTTAGGGAATATTTTTAGCATTCCTTTTGATGTTGGAATAAATGAAAATATTAAAACACAACTTTCTATTTACCCTAATCCTGCAAGCAATCAAATTATAATCCAAAATGAGATGAAATCTTTAAAATTGTATTCAAATTTAGGTGAGTTAGTATTGGAAATTAACGAACCGAATCAAATCATTGATATTAGTCAACTTTCTAATGGTTTATACTATATAATAGCCCAAGATTTTGAAAATACAACATTCACTTCAAAATTAATAATTATACCGAAATAATATTGTATTTCGTGCGCAATTATAAATTAATACACCAATATTTGAGAAGCCTGTCCTGTTTTTACGGGGTGTCCAATTCCAAATTATCGGAACAAGTAATAAGTGTTCTTGAAAGTTTTTGGGGTTGTTGAGGAATTGGTTGGAGTGTGTACACACACACGATTCAATCGTGTGGTAGCGGAGGGAAATGCTGGCATAATTTAATCCACAAAATTCACCACTATATTATTGTTGTTTAGTTAATATATTGTAAATTAATTAATTAAAATAATTATTATACAATTTTAATAACATCCAAATTTGAGGGAGTTTCAAACACTAAGGTATTTATTCCTACAATTTTAAAATTTCGCACCGAATAGAATTTAAAATGCGCCTTTTATAAAATGCGCTTTAAATTACTGTCTGTATTAACCATTTTAATATACAATTGGTATAACATCTAAACAAAGCTAATTCCATGAAATTTTGCGGGTAAGTATCCCTAATCCCAAATTCTTCTATTCGTAATTCTCCCATTCCTAATTCGTAATTCTCCCATTCTTAATTCCTAATTCTACAAATATTCCCAAGCAGAAGTATAAGAACCAAATTCTTCAATATACTCCAGCAACTGATTGTAAAACTTATTTTGTCCTATGGTTGCAGAATCACCAATAATGATTAATTTTTTTTTAGCCCTTGTCATAGCTACATTCATTCGCCTGTAATCTTTTAAAAAACCAATAACACTTTTATTGTTAGACCTAACCAAACTAATTATAACAATATCACTTTCTTGTCCCTGAAAACTATCAATGGTGTTAATGTTGTGTTTGTAACTTGTAAGCTCATTTTTTAAGTGGTTAACTTGCAAACTATAAGGCGAAATTATAACGATATTGTCTTTATAGCTTTCTAAAAATTGTAAACGTTTTTTAACAATATCTATTTCACCTAAATTATAAATACCATAGTTTTCATTTTCGTTGGTTTCTTCAAAGTCACAACCAGCTGTGTCAATAAATTCAATAGGTTGATGTTGCTCATTAGGTAAACACCAATTTTTAACTTTGCTATTAGCAATGAGTTTAGATTCATAAAACTGTTGATTACTAAAAGCCATAATTTTCTCGTTCATACGGTATTGTTCATTTAACAATAACATAGATAAATCTTGTTGATGAGCTACCTCAAATAAAGATTGATTTAATCCCAACTTAATCGCCAAATCAGATTGAACAAAAGGAGGAAGTTGTTGATGGTCGCCAGCTAAAATTAATTTTGGAGCATACTTACATACTGACCACACAGCAGGTTCAATAGCTTTTGACGCTTCATCTATAAATACATAATCAAAAAAAGAGTGTTGGGATAATTCAGATAAAACACCAACAAAAGTTCCACAAATAACAGCAGAAGTGTCTAAAATGTTTTTATAAATATCTTTTTGTAATTTATTGATGTCTTTTTTAATGGCTTTTAATTCTTTTTTCAGTTGCTTGCGTTCCTCATAAGCCGATTGGTTAAAATTACGTTTAAATTTAAACGCTTTTTTTCTAATAACATCAGCTTGTTTTTTTAATTGCTCAACCACTTTAAAAAGCATATCGTTTTTAGCTTTGTTTTCAAGGGAGATGTTAATGATGTTGTCATCAACTTTTATGGGATTACCAATTCGGCAAACATTTACTTTTTTATCAATTAATTTTTGACAAACATTATCAATGGCAATGTGTGTAGATGAACAAACTAATACCCGTTTACCTTGTAAACTGAGTTGATGAATGGCTTCAACAATGGTGGTTGTTTTTCCTGTACCTGGAGGTCCGTGTACAAATTCAGCAGGATTGTTAGAATTAATAATTTGATTAACAGCTTTGTTTTGTGAGGAGTTTAGATGAGGTATATTAATGATGTCAGTACTATTATCATACACTCTATTTTTATTGTAAATAAATTTTAAATGATGAGGTAGGGTAGTGCTTTCTATTGATTTTAATTCGTTAATAAAAGTGTCATACGTTTTGGTGTCAGGTAAAAAATTTAAACCAACTTTACCTTTATTAATCCATTCAAAAAAACGGTCGTCAGAATTGGTTTTAATGTAAAAACGGTCTGATATTATTTTGTAAACGTAGCCTTTAAGTGTATGCTCATCTTTAAACACCTCTACCAATTGACCTAATGATAATTTAGGGTAAGACATTTGATTTTCAAATTCAATTAATTGTTCGCCAAAAGACGTGAATTTTAAATCAATATAATTTAAAGGATAAATGGTTGTTTGGTTTTTAACCCTGTCATTTAAACTGAGCTGGCTAAGATTTAGTTTGTAATAGTCGATTTCATTTTGCTTTTCGGCAATTAGTGCTTTTTGCAAAGTTTGAAGTTTGTTGTCTAAATCAGAAATCATTTTGCTAAGGTATTGAAAT
>CAYQRJ010000083.1:0-2945 GCA_964419855.1 uncultured Crocinitomix sp. | reverse complement strand
AAAAAAGTAGATATGAAAAACATTAATCTTTTATTAAGTGTATTATTTTTTAGTTTAACCTTTGTATCTTGCGGTCAAGATAATACAATTAATACTACGTCAAATTATCAAAACAACATCAATATGAAAAAAGATTCAACCCAATGGAATAAGTTAACAGAACAAGAAAAATATGTGATAGAAAACAAAGGGACTGAACGAGCTTTTACAGGGGCTTATGTAGATAATCACGACAAAGGAATTTACAAATGTAAACGTTGTAATGCTCCTTTATTTAATTCGGATGCTAAATTTGATAGTGGTAGTGGTTGGCCAGCTTTTGATGATATGATTGATGGTGCAGTGGAGGAAATACCTGATGCTGATGGTATGAGAACCGAAATTGTGTGTGCCAATTGTAAAGCCCATTTAGGACACGTTTTTAGGGGAGAAGGATTTACCAATAAAAACACAAGGCATTGTGTTAATTCAATATCGCTTAACTTTGTGCCACAAGATTCAATTAATGTAATGGATTTGAATAAAAATTTAGATACAGCCATTTTTGCTTCTGGTTGTTTTTGGGGAACAGAATATTTTTTTGAAAAAGCCCCAGGTGTAATTTCAACCCAAGTAGGTTATATAGGAGGACATAAAGACAACCCAACATACAAAGAAGTTTGCACAGGTACAACAGGGCACGCAGAAGCAGTAAGGGTGGTTTATGACACCACAAAAACCGATTACCGCACATTGTGTAAATTATTTTTTGAAACCCACGACCCCACTCAAGTGGATAGACAAGGACCAGATATTGGTCATCAATACAGAACAGGAGTGTTTTATTTGAATGATGAACAAAAGAAAATTGCAGAAGAGTTAAAAGCCATTTTAGAAAAAAAAGGTTTAAAAGTTACTACTGAAATTACAAAAGCCACTACCTTTTGGGAAGGAGAAGATTATCACGAACATTATTACTCAAAAAAAGGAGGAACGCCATACTGTCACGGTTATACAAAAAGGTTTGATGAGTAATTTGGTTTAGTTTAGTACACCTCTTTTCAAGTAGAAACTAATTGCGTCTAAAAGCACAGTACTCCATTATCAACATATATCACTTACAAATTAGTTCTAATTTTTGCACCAAAAATTTTGTAAAGCCACACTTTAAACTTGTAAAACAATAAATACATTACTGGAATAACAACCAAAGTTAAAAATGTGGCAAATGTTAATCCAAAAATGATAGTCCAACTCATAGGTCCAAAAAAGGCTGTGTTGTCACCACCAATGTAAATATTAGGGTTGTAATCACTTAATAAAGTAGCAAAGTCTATATTAAATCCTGTGGCTAAAGGTACTAATCCTAAAACTGTGGTAATGGCTGTTAATAAAACAGGGCGTAATCTGGTTTTTCCTGCCTGAACAATAGCATTTTTTATTTCTGAGATGGGTAATAAATCAAATTCACCTAAGCCCAACTCTACACGTTTTCGTTTTCGGATTAAATTGGTATAATCAATTAATACAATAGCGTTATTTACAACAATACCAGCTAATGAGATAATACCAATCATAGTCATCATAATTACAAATTCCATTTGAGTGGCAACTAAACCTAAAAACACGCCTATTAAACTAAAAATTACTGCAAACATAATAATTACAGATGATGAATAAGCGTTAAACTGAGCTACAATAATTAACAAAATTAAAAATACGGCAATCAATAAAGCTTTTGATAAAAAAGCCATTTCCTTAGCTTGTTCCTCTTGCTGACCTTTAAAATTGTAAGTTATTCCGTCAGGTAACCCTTCTTCTAAAACATATTCATCCATTAATGATTTTAATTCAGCTACCACTTCATTGGCATTAAAGCCTTCTGTTACTTTACTTTCAACTGCTACGTAAGGCACTAAGTCTTTATGAACAACTGTACTGTAAGTGTTAGTAGGTTTAGGTTCTTTAACTAACGAACGGATAGGGATTCTTAATGTTTTACCTCTTTTATTCATAAAAATAATTTTTTGATCAAGTAAAGCATCAATATCATTTCGTTCACTTTTATCTAAACGCAAGTTGATGTCATAAATATCATCCCCATCTTTAAAGGTTGAAATATCCTTACCAAAAATTGAGGTTCTTATATTAGAAGCAATTTGACCAGTTGACACATCAAATAATCGGGCTTTTTCTCTATCAATTTCAATGTTTAACTCTGGTTTTCCAGTTTCAACATTTAGTTTTAATTTATCAACTCCAGGTACATTTTTGCGGTCTAAATAATTTTTTATTTTTTCTGCCTCAGCAATCAGTATTGTGTATTCTTTATCTCCTGAAACTTCAATATTAATGGGTGCTTCTTGTGGCGGTCCTTCTTTATTTTTATCAACTATTATTTTTACATCAGCTGGAAATTTATTTTTAAGACCGTTACTAATTTTTTTCATTAAGTAAGACGTTTCATTAGTGCTGTCTCTGTATTTAAACTCTGTAAAATTAACAGTAATTCTACCTTTGTGAGGTGTATCACCCATAACCACACCTTGCGTAGGGTCTGAAGCTCCTTTGCCAACTTGGGCAATAATAGATTGAATAATTTGTTCTTTGCCTGTTTTGTTAATTGTATCTGATAATTCCTTTTTTAGGATGTCTGTCATTAACATTGTTTCAATTTGTTGAGTAGTTTGATTGGTTACGCTAATGTCGGTTCCAATTGGATGTTCAACAAAAATATTAACATAATTGGGTTGGTTTTCTGGAAAAAATAGAGTTTTAGGAGGAAAAATACCTACTAAAGTAAAAGATAGAAATAGCATTCCTATTGTGCCAATAAAAACCATAATTGGCTTTTTGCCTTTTATTGAAAATTCAATGGTTTTTTCGTAGATATTTTCTAACCAAGGTAAAAATTTGTTTTGAAACCATTTGGTTGCTGGAGTTAAGAAATAAATATTAAACGGAAT
>CAYQRJ010000082.1:0-10066 GCA_964419855.1 uncultured Crocinitomix sp. | reverse complement strand
TCAAATTGTCAGTTCGAGTGATTTTATTTTTTTGGATAAAAAATAAAATTGTATCGAGAACAGACTGCGGAGTCACCAACCCTAACAACATCAAAAAAACAACCCGCTATGTTCTCGATACAATTTTAAAGTAAATACAATCGTATTTACTTTAAAACCACTCGAACTGACGCTAATAGTTTGATTCACTGTTTTTTAATTAAAATAACAATAATATAGTGGCGAATTTTGCGGGTTAATTTTTTATTGCTATCTTGTCAACTCAAATCTTGATTATAAAACATCAAAAATGAAAAATTATTTATTTATAATGCTATTTTTGTTATCAGTTATGACATCAAATCAACAATCATTAATTGCTCAAGTTAAACCTATTAAATTAGGTAAAACACAAATTGAGTTAAGACAATTTTTTAATGCTAACACCAATAAAATATTGTTTTTAAACGTCCATCAAGATGAACAAACCAGTATTGATGCGATACAAACATTTGCTAAGGATATTCCATTAAATTTTGCTTACTTACACCATCAATCTACCCGTTTGGTTAAATACCAAATAGGCAAACATTTTTACACCGTTGACCCTAACAGAATTTACACCAAACAAGGCAGATTAAACACCATTGAATCCAAACATAAAATCACTTTAAAATCTAGATTTGTAGCTAAAAAATTAGCCAAGTACATTATTAATTTAATTAGTAATTATGGCATTATTGTTACACTTCACAATAACTCTGATGTTAATTACTCCATAAAAAGTTATTTACCAGGTGGAGATGAAGCCCAAAATACTGCAGAGGTTTATATCAATCCAAGTATGGATGCAGATGATTTTATTTACACTACCAAAAAGCAATATTTTGACTACTTAAAACAAGCCAATTACAATGTAATTTTGCAAGACAACACTAACTTTGTTAATGATGGCTCTTTGTCAGTATATTGTGGCATTAATAATATACCTTATATCAACATTGAGGCACAACTCGGTCATTATGACGAACAACTAGAACTTATTAAAGTTGTTTATGAAATGTTAATGGTTGATTAACTTTTTTTTCCAGTGTTTTGCGGTTGTAATGGGTTAGCATTAATTTCTTTGTCCATTTTTCGCATATTGTAAACATCACAAGCTAAAAAATAAGCATTTCTGAACGACCGTTCTGAGGCTACTCCTTTTCCTGCTATATCAAAAGCTGTACCGTGGTCAGGAGAGGTTCTTACAATTGGTAAACCAGCAGTAAAGTTAACACCCTCATCAAAAGAAATAGATTTAAACCCCGTTAAACCTTGATCGTGATACATAGACAAAATGCCATCAAAATTTTTTAAATTGGCAGACCCAAAAAAACCATCAGCAGAATATGACCCATAAACCAATTCGCCCTCATCAAATAACTTTTTAACCACAGGATTAATGATGTCTTGTTCCTCTGTTCCTAATGTTCCTCTATCTCCGGCGTGAGGGTTTAATCCTAGTACTGCAATTCTTGGTTTTCTAATGGCAAAATCGTGTTTTAAGGTTTTGATGAATAAACGCAATTTAGACTCTACACGTTCTTTAGTAATTAATTCTGGAACTTGTCGTAAAGGGACGTGCCCTGTAACCACAGCTACTCTTAATTCGTTAGCTACCATAAGCATCAACACCTCATCTGTGTTAGATAAATGGGCTAAATATTCAGTATGACCTGGGAATTCAAAACCTGCTGCTGCTACGCAATCTTTATTGATGGGGGCAGTTACTAATACATCAATTTTATTGGTGGTTAAGTCGTTGGTGGCACATTCTAAAGATTTTAAAGCATATTTTCCACCAGTCGAATTTTGTTCGCCCAATTTTATTTTCACTTCCTCTGCCCAACAATTAATTAAATTAATTTTTTTAGGTTTAGCCTCCTCAGCCGATTTAATAGGAAAAAAATTAAAATCAGTATTATTAATGGCTTTTTTGTGATAAGATATGGTTTTAGCCGACCCATAAATAATAGGAATAGAATTGGCAAACACTTGGTGTTGTCGCAAGGTTTTTATAATTACCTCTAAACCTACACCATTAATATCTCCTACGGTAATTCCTACACGAATTCTTTTGTCTTTCATTACTTAGCTTTTTGAGATAAAAAATTAATTAATAATCTAACCCCTGCGCCTGTTCCACCTAAGCCTCTGTACCCTTCTTTTTTATGAGTAAAAGCAGGACCTGCAATATCAATATGTATGTACGGATAATCGGTAAAATGCTCTAAAAACTTACCTGCTGTTATAGTGCCAGCATACGGACCTCCTAAATTTTTTAAATCGGCAATGGTAGATTTTAATAAGTCTTTATAATCGTCCCAAAACGGAAATAATGCTACTCTGTCCCAAGTATCAAATCCTGATTTTTCAAGCGCTTTTAATTCCTTTTGATTAGCGTTACCCATAGCAATACTTGCATTTGTTCCAATGGCGGCAACGGCTGCTCCAGTTAAAGTAGCGGCATCTAACACCAATTCAGGATTGTATTTTTTAGCATACGCTAAAGCATCAGCTAAAATCATTCTACCCTCAGCATCTGTATTTAGCACCTCTACCGTTGTGCCGTCCATCATTGTAACCACATCTCCTGGCGCATAAGCATTTCCACTTGGTCTATTATCTGTAGCAGGTAAAAGAGCGATAACATGCAAAGGCAGTTTTTGCTTAGCCACAGCATAAATGGTTGCTGCCATAGCGGCTGCACCACCCATATCAGATTTCATAAAATCCATTGAATTGGCAGTTGGTTTTAAACTTAACCCCCCAGTATCATACACCACACCTTTACCCACTAAAACAATAGGTTTTTTGTTTTTTGCATTTTTAGGTTTCCACTCTAAAATAGTAAACGTTGGCGGGTCAATAGAACCTTGATTAACAGCTAATAAACCACCCATTTTTAGGGCTTTAATTTTTGTTTTGGTTAAAATAGTAGCTTTAATTCCAACAGTTTGACATTTGGTTTTAACTTCATCAGCTAATTTTTGAGCGGTTAAATAAGATAAAGGCTCATTTACCAATTCTTTAGCCCAATTGGTAGCATCAGCTATGGTGTTAATTTTATTAACATCAACCAATTTATTAGTAGTGTAAGCTGTTTTTAATTTTGTTTTTTTGTCTTTTTTATCCTTAAAATATTTAATAAATTGATAAGACGCCAATGTTAAACCTTCTGATACTAATTCAACGGCTTGAGCCGATTTACCTTCAATTTGTACACCATTAGTATCTTTAGTTAACAAATCAAACACCTTAACACCAATTTGTCTTAATTTTTCTTTATTTTCAGGTTTTTTAAGGTCGTTATATTTAGTTAATACAATATAATTACCATCTTTAATTACAAAAGCAAAGTCGCCATCTTTTAATTTTTTAGACAAATAAGTTTGATTGCCTTTGTCAATTTTTAAGTCCTTAATAGTTGTATTAATTGATTTTTGGTCAAGCACATAAACTATGTTTTGAGCTTTAATTTGTTTGTTATATTTTAGTTGAGTATTCATTTAGATTAAATTTAAGGCTTTAAAGGTAATTAAATTTTATGTTGTTATTTTAAAATTCGACAACAATCTTATCAACTTATAAAAAAATCACTAATTTCATCATTTTAAAATCACATTACAATGCAAGAAAAAGACATGAGTTTTGGCACAAAAGCCATTCACGCTGGTATTCATCCCGACAAGGCTACGGGCGCTATAATGACACCCATTTATCAAACATCAACCTATGTTCAAAACGGCATTGGCAACCATAAAGGGTATGAGTATTCGCGAACTAAAAACCCAACCAGAGATGCGTTAGAAAATAACTTAGCGGCACTTGAAAACGGAAAATATGGTGCTTGTTTTGGCTCGGGTTTAGCTGCCATTGATTGTATTTTAAAAATGCTAAATCCAGGTGATGAGGTTGTTTCAACCAACGATTTATACGGTGGGACTTATCGAATTTTTAAAACAATATTTGAAAAATACGGCATAAAGTTTCATTTTATTGGTATGCACAGCGCTAACAAAATTGAAAATTACATTAATACAAACACAAAACTCATTTGGGTAGAAACGCCAACTAACCCCATGATGAATATCATTGACATTGAGACCATATCTAAAATTGCCAAAAAACATAATGCAATGTTGGCGGTAGATAATACATTTGCTACTCCTTACTTACAAAACCCTTTAGATTTAGGGGCAGATATTGTTATGCACTCTGTTACAAAATATTTAGGAGGACATTCTGACGTAGTGATGGGGGCATTAATTTGTAATGATGAAAACATTGCCAAAGAGATGTATCGTATTCAAAACTCATCAGGCGCTGTTACCTCACCAATGGATTCTTTTTTGGTATTAAGAGGGATTAAAACATTACATTTAAGAATGCAACGCCATTGCGAAAACGGAAAAGTCATTGCTCATTTTTTAGCTGCTCACCCCAAAGTTAACAAAGTCTATTGGCCAGGATTTGAATCTCATCCTAACCATCTAATTGCTAAAAAACAAATGCGAGATTTTGGTGGTATGATTTCCTTTACCTTGGTTGGAAACAAAATGGAAGATGCCAAACAAGTAGTTAAAAATTGCAATTTATTTGCATTAGCCGAATCCCTAGGCGGTGTAGAATCATTAATTGGGCATCCTGCCACCATGACCCATGCCTCCATACCAAAAACCGAACGTGAATCAGCAGGTATTGTTGATTCTTTAATTAGATTAAGTGTAGGTGTTGAAGATGTACAAGATTTAATTGCAGATTTAGAACAAGCATTAGGATAAAGCAGAAAATTATTTTGGACAAGTGGGAGAGCTTTTCGTCTGTTGACACACAGAGAGTGGTTTTTATTTTTTTGAATAAAAAACTGAATTGTATCAAGAAGTCAGTACTCCACCTGTTAGCGGACAGGGAGTGATTTTATTTTTTGGATAAATAATAAAAATTGTATCGATTAGTCAGTTCGAGTGATTTTATTTTTTTGGATAAAAAAATAAAATTGTATCGAGAACACGCTACGGAGTCATCAACCCGCTATGTTCTCGATACAATTTTAAAGGAAATACGATAGTATTTCCTTTAAAATCACTCGAACTGACGCTAATACTTTTAATACTTAAAATAACATCATATTTCCTTTAAAATCACTCTCTGTTTGTCAACAGACAGGGAACTGACGCTAGACTATTTAAAATAATTTGGTTATGTCATAGAAATCGAATTGACGCTAATACTAAAAAAATATTTAGGACTCTATTGATTTAAAAAATAAGATTATTTTTGCAATCAAACAAAAACATAAATAATGAAAAAGATTTTAGTGATTGGTGCATCAGGTCAAATAGGAACAGAATTAGTTTTAGCTTTAAGACAAAAATTTGGCAACGATTCTACCATTGCATCAGACATTAAAACCCCTAACAATAATGTATTAAGCTCTGGAATTTTTGAAGAATTAGATATTTTAAATAAAGAACAACTCAACACCCTTATAAAAAAACATCAAATTACTGAGGTGTATTTATTGGCTGCCTTACTATCAGCTACAGCCGAAAAACACCCTGATTTTGCGTGGAAATTAAATATGGAAGGTTTATTTAATGTGTTAGATTTAGCCAAAGAAAATATCATTAAAAAAGTATTTTGGCCAAGCTCTATTGCTGTGTTTGGACCAACAACCCCAAGGGAAAACACACCTCAATTTACTGTTATGGAACCCACCACAGTTTATGGCATTAGTAAATTGGCAGGCGAGCGTTGGTGTGAATATTATTTTAATCAATATGATGTAGATGTGCGTAGTATTCGTTATCCTGGGTTAATTTCTTACACCTCTTTACCGGGTGGAGGTACTACCGATTATGCTGTTGATATTTTTTATTCAGCTAAAAAAGGAGAAACATTTAATTGTTTTTTAAAACAAGATACCGAACTTCCTATGATGTATATGGAAGATGCCATTAGAGCAACTATTAATTTAATGGAAGCACCAAAAGAAAACATTAAAATTCGTTCAAGTTATAATGTGGCAGGTTTTTCATTTACACCAAAAGATATTTATTCTGCTATTAAATTAAGTGTTCCTAATTTTAAAATTGAATACAATCCCGATTTTAGACAAAAAATTGCTAATTCTTGGCCTAAAAGCATTGATGATCAACAAGCAAAAAACGATTGGGGATGGAAACCTAGTTTTAATTTAGATAAAACAGTTAAGGTGATGCTAGACAACGTCCGCTTATCCTAATTTTCAACCTTTCGTAAAATTTAAGTCTAAATTGGCATAAACTTTGTCTATTGATTAACCAACTTTGTCTAAAAGTTTTTTTACATTTAGATTTTATTTGTAAATTGTGTCTTGAAAATAAACCGTTTTAAAATTATGAGAAGTATTTTATTATATATTGGAGTTGTATTTTTTTCAACAGTATCTTATTCAAGTGATGTTGTAGAAAATGATGTTCTTGTTAATGGAATTGAACAAGAAGAAGGAGAATTTAACAAAAAAGATGCTCAAGGAAGAAAACAAGGGCATTGGATTATTTTTGGTAAAGATAGACCTGAAAAGGGATATCCTGCTGAGGGGAAAATTGAAGAAGGACCTTATAAAGATGACCGAAAAAATGGTCAGTGGATAAAATACCATAAAGACGGTATGACTAAAAAATTAGTTGGTGAATATGTTAACGGAAGACCTAAAGGGGCTTTTGTAAAATACTTTCAAGACGGAACGCTGAAAGAAGAAGGTACTTATGTAAATGGTAAACATAAAGGACCTTTAAAAAGATACCATGAAAACGGTCAAGTAAAACAAGAAAAAAACTTTAATGATTTAGGTAAAGAAGAAGGGCGTCAAGTAATTTATTACCCTAACGGTCAAATTCAATATGAATATACTGCTAAAAATGGTGTTAAAAACGGAAAAGCAGTTAGATATACTGAAGACGGAAAAGTTAAAGAAGAAACTACTTATGGTCCTGATGGTAAAGTAGTAGAGCAAAAGAAATATGAGGTTCAAGAAACGGTTAAAGTAGAAGAAGGTAGTGGGGTTTCTGGAGCTGAAAAAGGAGATACAAAAGGTATTAAATTTGAAAGAAATGGATACAATAAAGTTTACAATTCTGATGATGAGTTGTGGATGGACGGTAAGTTTAAAAACGGTAAGTTATGGGATGGTAAACTTTACAAATACGATTCAGATGGAATTTTATTAAAAATTGAAATCTGGAAAAACGGTAAATACCACTCTGACGGACAATTATAAAAATTATACATCTCAAAAACGTATAAAAAGCGTTCACTGGTTTTGACTGGTGAACGTTTTTTTTTACTTTTGACAAAATTTTAAACATCATGCAAAATAAATTACAAATATACAATACACTATCTGCTAGTAAAGAGGAGTTTAACCCCCTAAACAAAGACCTTGTAGGTATGTATGTTTGTGGTCCAACCGTTTATTCTGATGTACACCTAGGTAATTGCCGTACTTTTATTTCTTTTGATATGATTTATCGGTACTTAACGCATTTAGGTTATAAGGTAAGGTATGTTAGAAACATTACAGATGCGGGACATTTAGAAAATGATGCTGATGAGGGAGAGGATAAAATATCTAAAAAAGCCCGTTTAGAACAGTTAGAACCAATGGAAATTGTTCAAAAATATTCATTGGATTTTCATAAAGTGTTGCGTGAGTTTAATAATTTACCGCCCTCAATTGAACCTACAGCAACAGGACACATTATAGAGCAAATAGAAATTACTAAAAAAATATTGGCTAAAGGTTTAGCTTATGAAAGCCATGGTTCTGTTTATTTTGATGTTGAAAAATATAATGAAACCGAAAATTATGGAGAGCTTTCGGGTCGAAAAATTGAAGATTTAATTTCGGGTACTAGAGATTTAGACGGTCAATCAGAAAAGAAAAGTCCTTTAGATTTTGCCCTTTGGAAAAAAGCATCACCTTATCACATTATGCGGTGGCCTTCTCCTTGGAGTGTTGGTTTTCCGGGTTGGCATTTAGAGTGTACCGCCATGTCCACCAAATATTTAGGCGACCAATTTGATATTCACGGAGGAGGTATGGATTTAAAATTCCCTCATCACGAATGCGAAATCGCTCAAGGTTGTGCCTCAACAGGTAAAAAACCAGTTAAATACTGGATGCATGCCAATATGTTGACTCTAAATGGTAAAAAAATGAGTAAATCTACAGGTAATACTTTATTACCAGAAGAATTATTTACAGGCAATAATAATTTAATGGATAAAGGCTATCATCCAATGGTGGTAAGGTTTTTTATGATGCAGGCTCATTACCGCTCGGTGTTAGATTTTTCATCAGAAGCTTTAAATGCCTCTGAAAAAGGATTTACTAGATTAATGAATGCCGTTAAAGATTTAGCAACTTTAAAATCTTCTAATCAAAGTTCGGTTAATGTACAAGCTTTAGTCGATTCATTTTATGCACCAATGAATGATGATTTTAACACCCCAATTTTAATTGCTAATTTATTTGAAGCCGTTAAGTACATTAATCAAATTAAAGATGATAAAGCAACTATAACAAAAGGTGATTTACATTTATTATCAGATAAAATGACCGCCTTTGTTTTTGATGTATTAGGATTAAATTTTATAGATAAGACAGATAAATCTAAGCTAGAACCTTTAATGGACATCATTTTAAATTTAAGGCAACAAGCCAAAGCTAATAAAGATTACGCCACCTCTGATTTTATTAGAGATAAAGTAGCTGAGGCAGGAATTAGTATTAAAGATACACGTGAAGGAACAACTTGGTCATTATAATCATTTTTACATCTCAAAAATCTGTTTATCTTTGCGCCACTTTTAGCATTTATTGATGTTAAACTTAATTAAAATTGAAAAAAACTTATAAAATGAGCGATATAACAAAATTAGTAAAATTATTTGAGCAAAAATTTGTTGCTCACCCTTGGCATGGTGTAACTATTGGAGATGATGTTCCAAACCTGGTGAAAGCTTACATTGAAATTAACTCTAACGACCAAATTAAATATGAAATTGATAAACCGTCAGGGCATATTTTTATAGATAGACCGCAAAAATATTCTAACATAGTACCCGCTTTGTATGGATTTATTCCTCAAACCTATTGCGATACATTGGTAGCAGAGTTTTGTATGGAAAAATCTGGTAAAACCAATATTGTTGGAGATGGAGATCCATTAGATATTATTGTGTTGTCTGAAAGAAACATTGATAGAGGAAACATTTTAGTAGATTGTATTCCAGTTGGTGGTTTTAGAATGATTGACGGAGGAGAAGCAGATGATAAAATTATAGCGGTTTTAAAAGATGACCAAGTTTATGGTAAAATGACATCTATTGATGAAGTACCGTCTTTAGTGTTAGACAGAGTAAAACATTTCTTTTTAACCTATAAAACCAATCCAAACAATGATGGGTCGGATAAAAAAGTAGAAATTACGCATACTTACGGTCAAAATGAAGCTTTTGAAGTGATTAAACGGTCGAATAAAGATTACATTAACAAATATGGAGATGTAAATTTAGAATTTGCCCAAACATTAAAAGCATTATTAAAATAAACTGATATTTATCAAATAATTTAAAAACGCTTTCATTAATGAGAGCGTTTTTTGTTTATTATCTCTACCTTTGTAAAGCTATGTTAAACAGATTGTTTTTAATATTAGGATTTTTATATTACTCAGTAATGCCAGTTATGGCACAATGTGTAATGTGTAAAGCACAAGCAGAGGCAGAGGCAGAGGAAAGTGGTAGTTCAATTAACACAGGAATACTTTACATTATGGTTATTCCTTACATTATTTTGTTTATAGTATTCCGAAAAAAGATTTTTAAACTATTTAAAGATTTAAAGCATAGAGATTTTTAGTTAAAATCATCATTAGTTAAAACAGTTTCGCATTCACAATTTCCGTAGCTAGGTTTTAATAATTTTGATTCTTTTAAAACCTTAAAAGTCCAATTTTTGTTGTCTTTTAAATTTTTTAACAAAACAACACTGTCA
>CAYQRJ010000081.1:2699-10090 GCA_964419855.1 uncultured Crocinitomix sp. | reverse complement strand
ATGTCCCCAATTTCATGCCCGTTGGAAGACATGGAGTAATTTTAAAGAAATAAATATTTTTTTACAAGTCTAAAGGAGTGTCCCGATAACTATCGGAATGTATCGAGAACATAGCGGATTGTGTTTTTTGAGTTTGTTAGGGTTGGTGACTCCGTTGCCCGTTCTCGATACAATACCCCCTAATAATAACAAATACCTTAAATTGTAAATAAAATCAAGACTTTAGGTATTATTTCAATAAACGTTTAGGACGGGGTAGAAAAATAATAACAGATTTCAGCCTTAAAGTTTATAAAAAAACATATTTGGTGCTATTGACTTGTTATCAATGAAAGATGTCTTATCTATAAATCATTGATTTAATATGCACGCCTAATATTTTTTTAAAAATTATTAAAGAAACTCAATGTAAAAACCAATAAAACCATTAAATTTGTTTTTCTTAAAAATTAAACCTTAATAGATATGGATTTTAAATTAACAGAGGAACAATTGGCAGTTAGAGACGCCGCAAGAGATTTTGCAAAAAACGTTTTATTGCCAGGCGTTACCGAAAGAGATAAACACGCTAAATTTCCAACTGAAGAAGTAAAACAACTTGGTGAGTTGGGATTTTTTGGAATGATGGTTGACCCAAAATATGGGGGGGGAGGAATGGATACGGTGTCTTATGTGTTGGCTATGGAAGAAATTTCAAAAGTTGATGCATCTTGTGCAGTAATTATGTCTGTTTGCAACTCTTTAGTAGCATGGGGACTTGAAACTTACGGAACAGAAGAACAAAAACAAAAATACTTAGTGCCTTTGGCAACAGGTAAAATTACTGGAGCGTTTTGTTTGTCAGAACCTGAAGCTGGGTCAGATGCCACATCACAACAAACTACTGCTATTGATAAAGGCGACCATTACTTGTTAAACGGAACTAAAAACTGGATAACCAATGGAGGAACTGCGGGTGTTTATTTGGTAATTGCTCAAACCGATAGAGAAAAAGGACACAGAGGAATTAATGCTTTAATTGTAGAACCTGGAATGGAAGGTTTTATTGTTGGAGAAAAAGAAGATAAAATGGGAATTAGAGGTTCTGATACCCATACTTTAATTTTTAATGATGTAAAAGTACCAAAAGAAAACCGTATTGGTGATGAAGGTTTTGGGTTTAAATTTGCTATGTCAACTTTAAGTGGTGGACGTATTGGAATTGGCTCTCAAGCCTTAGGAATTTCCGCTGGAGCATTAGATTTAGCTATTGCTTATTCTAAAGAACGTAAAACTTTTGGTAAGCCTATTGCTCAACATCAAGCCATAGCATTTAAATTAGCAGATATGGCAACAAAAGTTGAAGCCGCTAGATTATTATGTTTAAAAGCAGCTACTTTAAAAGACCAAGGTGTAGATTTTACTATGGAAGCATCTATGGCTAAATTATATGCCTCTACCATTGCGCAGTTTGTAACTACAGAAGCTGTTCAAATTCACGGTGGATATGGTTATGTGAGAGAATATCACGTGGAACGTATGATGCGTGATGCAAAAATTACCCAAATTTATGAAGGAACATCTGAAATTCAAAAAATTGTTATTTCAAGAGGATTGTTAAAATAAATAATATTTTTCACATTAAAAAAGCGAAATTCATTTATGGATTTCGCTTTTTTTTATTACCTTAACCTTATAGGTTTACCGCTAAAAGCACTTAACCAGCAAGGTTTTGGGGTGTCTATATTTGTTGTGACGATTTAATTAAGTTTTATATAAACAAAATACCCCCTAATAAAAAGAAATGCTTTAACCCGCAAAATTCACCACTATTTTATTGTTTTTTAGTTAAAATTCAGTAAATCAAATCAAGGGGTTGGGATGTTTTTGATAAAAAAAAGTTGTGTGCGTATTCATAATTGCCGCTAATTCGCTAATTGTTTTTGGCG
This sequence comes from uncultured Crocinitomix sp., assembly GCA_964419855.1. Taxonomy (GTDB): domain Bacteria; phylum Bacteroidota; class Bacteroidia; order Flavobacteriales_D; family Crocinitomicaceae; genus Putridiphycobacter. The sequence continues at coordinate 8,162 of CAYQRJ010000081.1, read as the reverse complement.
AATAATTGGTTGGTGTTTATGAGCAATAGTTGAACTCAATACTCTAAAAACTTTTGTTTTTTACCTCCTATTAGTCCTTTCATGTCTTCTGGGAATTTATGTTCCCAACCAATTAAATATTTGGTTAAAGACGAAATATTAAGTGAATCGATATCTTTATGCGTAAATGCCATTATTTCATTGGGTAATAATTTCATTATTTTTTCTTTTTTGCGTTGACTACTACCTCTATCAAATGGAGTAGAATATAAATCTAAAGCGCCAAATAGGTGTAAAAATTCATGCGCAATAACTGACGGCCTTTTTTCACTTATAACCCCATATTCAACTTCAGAATTTGATGCACTGTGCAAAACCAATGAAAGTTCATTCTCAAAATAATTATTGATAAAAAACAATAATGCCACATTATCTGTTTTATGAATATCTCTCAGTTTTGCCATAAGCCTTTCTCTGTCGGTCATTCTGTTTTGGGTTAATATCACTTTTGAGTCTGATTTTGGCAATCCTCTCGCTACTAATCTTGACACTTGGTCAGACCATTTATCTACTTGTTCAATTCCTTTTCTCAAATCTCGGTAATGAAATAAGGTTGATGATAAGGTTTCATATTTAAACTTACCTCTTACAGGAATTTTATTTTGCTTTGAATAATGATTAAACTCCACCTTTAACGGAATTGAATTTAGTAAGGCTTGATTTTCAATCCATTTGATTGACTTTTTAATAGAGTCTTTAGTTGAATTAATATCGTATTCTGTCCAAGGGTGTGTGCTTTCCGAATCTACAAAAATGGCATAAAATACCACTCTACCTTTTAAAGACTTACAAACATTATTGCGCACAGTAGCAATTCTTCCTGCTTGTGATGATGACCGAATAACTATGCATCTTGAAAAAATAGCGCATAGGATTATTAGACCTAAAATTTTAATTGATTTCATAATGGTTTTAGTTTAAAACAGTTATTGATTGACAACTTTAATTGGAAAATCATAGCTCATTTCAACAGGTTTTCCATTTTGAGTTGCTGGCTCCCAATTAGGCATTGATTTTACCACACGAATAGCTTCTGTATCTAAACAAGGATGTAAACTTTTAACAATTTTCACATTTTTAATTTCTCCTTTTGTTCCAACTATAAACTCAACATAAATAGTTCCTTTTAAATTTAAACCATCACATTCTTTTGGAATAGAAAAGTTAGAATTAATATATTGACGCATTGCATCATCACCACCAGGAAATTGAGGTGGATTTTCACTTTCACTGGTTACAAAATTATTAGTTATTCCAACATCATCACCACTACACAAAAAGCACAATTTTTTTAAACGTAATATAAAGGCATCTTCTTTTTGTTGTTTTTCTAATTTTTTGCGTTCAAATTCTAACTGTTTTTCTTTGGCTTTTTTTAGGTCATTTAGTCGTTTTACGTCCTTGTCAATTTGTTTTATTAAGGGCGTTGTTCCACCAAATTTTCTTAACATTTGTTTCAACTTGTTTAAAGTCGTTTCGGTTAGGTTAACCTCAACTAAATTAGTTTGATAAGGATTGTAGTTTTTTGAACCAAAATACCATTTATCATCTTGATGAGCGATTGCCATTGTGTAAGTGTTTTTCATTTTTAATGCCCCTTCATTTCCCTTTTTTGGAACTTTAACAATTCCCTTTAATTTATTAACAATTATGGGTGTTAAAGTAGAAATAGCACCAAGCCATTGATAAATTTTAAGTTGCCCGTTGTGTTTTGATTTTTCGCAAGACACTTCTATGTCTTTTGAACCTTTGTCTAATAAATGCAAATACGAATCAATATTTGCCCATCCAAATGACGACCATTGAACAGTATAATTTTTACCACGACTCACATTAATATTTGCCAATTTGTTTTGATAAGCTAAAGTTTTATTGTTTGATTTTTTGATGTTTTCAAGTTTTTTAATCTCATTTTTAAGTTGGCGGTTGTTCTTATTTCGTATTTTTTCTAATTCATCTTTATATTCTTGTTTTTTAAACGAATAATAAGTTGACAATGCTTTGGCATATAAATCACCATCTCTTACTTTTGTTTTGCGTTCAGCATAAAAATCATCAAAAATGTTTGATTTTTGCCCTTGCTTTGGTGCACTTAATTTTATTTTTCGGGCAACAATTGAATCAGAATACCATAAGTTTTTATCTAAATTGTTCAAATAAACATCTAACATGGCTTGCCCATTTTCTAATTTGTGTAGTTCTTTTATACGTTCTTCAAATTCTTTAGTGGCTATAAATGAATTGGCATAATCAGGGTTTTCTTTGATTGTTTTTATGGATAAAGGATTTATGCCACATTCTATTTCTTTTTCATACACTAATATTATGTCACCATTTTTTACAATTCTATACCTATTTGACGAATATTTTTTTCTGACCTCATTCAATTTTTTTATCCAAAATTCCCCAATTAAATTTTCAGAAACAGAAGACATTAAATAATATAATGAATCAACAACTATTGAATTCGCTTTTTCAAATCCCAAAATTGGCATACTGGCATATACTTCATTTTCAAATTCTGAGGGTAAAAAGTCTAACAAATTCATGTCAACTTTGGTTAAAAATTGTTCTAATGGTTTTGGATTTTTCCAGTTGATATTTCCTGCCGTGTCAATTTCAGATTCAAAAGCCATCATATTTGGTTTTTCTTTAACACATGGTATTTGAATCATCATTGGTTTGTCGGGGTTTACTTTTAGTGTGTTACCATTTTGAGTGGCATTGGTATAAAACATGCCACCTGTTTCAAGTAAATTACCGTTTGCTGTTGTGGTTAAATTATACAATAAAATATCGTCTAAAGTATAAGCTTCAACCAATTCAAAGTTTACTTTTCCATTTACTGTGTTTCCATTTTCATCTAAAAACGAATGTTTGGGTATTATAATTAAAGTCCCTTCTCGTCCTTCAATTGTTTCAGTAGAATCTGTATTAATTTCAAAAATTTGAACGTCAGGTTTTACCCAACATTGAAGTCCTTTAAAATCATATAATTCATTTTTATTTTGAACTTCAATCTTTCTCTCATTTTTTGGTTTTAAAGTTGATTTTGGTTGGGTAAGTGATTCAACTACAGTCTCATTTTTTTGTACAGAGTCAACTTGAACAATCTCCTTTTTTTGAATGGGTTGAGTGGTAACAATTTCAGTTTTTGTTTCAATTTTATGCTCTGTTTTTATTGTTTCATTATTTGATTTATAATCTAATTGTGAAACAATCAACCCACCAATAATTAATAATATAATGCCTAATCCAATTCCCCATTTATAATTAAAAAAGCCACCTTTTGCTACTGCATTAATTTGATTTGATAATACTTGACGTTTTACAGCTTGTATAATTAATTTCTGATTTTCAACTTGGGTTTTTAGGTCTTTATTTTGATTAATTTGTTGTTCAAAAGTTGCCAATTCATCTACTGTCATTTGACCTTCTAAATAACGGTCAATTTGTTCTAATATTTTTAAATCTTGTCTCATTTTGTCCGATATTTAGTGATTAAATTTAATTTCAGAAGCCAGTTTAATGGCTTTTTCCATACATTTATACTTTTGTGTTTTAGCCGAATTGACTGTTGTAAAGTTCAGTTTATTAGCAATGTGTTGCATGCTTTCTTTTCTGAAATAAAACAGTTCAAAAATGGATTTACACTTATCGGAAATGCGATTTAAAATAGATTTTAGTGCATTTAATTTTAATTCTTTATCTTCTTCATAATTTAAGTCCTCAGCCGACACAATTAAAGTGTCTGACCATTCTAACTCTATGTTTTTTTGACGTTTTCTCAATTCATTTTTCCATAAAAACCGATTTATACCATACAAAAAAGTAGTTAGTTTTGAGGTTAGCTCAAAATCCTTACGTTCTACTTTCTCAATTAATAAAATTAAACTGTCATGGAAAATTTGGCGGGCAATTTCTTCATCACCCCCACTAGACATAATGTTAACTTTAATTTTAGAAAATTCTTTATACAAAAATTTAATAGGCTTTTCTGTTTTGCCATTTTTAATTAAAGTTATTAGTTGTTCATCCTTCATAAAAACACAATTTTAACTTGTTTCTATATTCTTTATGTCTGTTTTTTATAAAGGTAACCTTTAACTTTTAAATTTTCAATTCATCATCAAAAGTAAACTATTGATATCAAAAATAAAATAATCCATAACCACCATAGCCAAGGCGTTATAAAATTTTATTTACTTATTAGGAGGTGATGCCATTTCGTCACCGTCTTCATTGTAGTAGTGTTCTTCTTTTAAAACGCCTTTTTTGTTGTAAACGCCCTCATATTTAATCATTCCTTCAGGGTAGTATTCTTGCCAAGTTCCAGTTCTAACATCATTTTTATATTTTTCAACAATCCAAGTGTTTCCGTTTTTATAAAGGCGTTTAATTTCGCCATTTCGTTTGCCTTTATTAAAGCTTTCTGTATAAAATAATTTACCATCATCATAATAATATTTAGACAAGCCGTCTTTTTTATCGTTTACATACATTTGTTCAGATTCAACTTGACCATTTTTAAAGTAAGTGATGTACATTCCGTCAAACATTCCGTTTTTGTAATGAATTTCTTTTTTTAAACGTCCTTGTTCTCCGTTTTCGCCTTTATAAAATTCTTTTTTCACACCATTTAATTGTCCCATTTTCCACTCTTCTGTTTTAAAAATAGTGCCATCAGGATAGTAGTAAATGTGTTTGCCTTCAGCTTGTCCTGCCATATAGTTTTTCTCCCATTTTAATGAGCCGTCTTCTCTGTAAAATGCCCATCTGCCATCTTCCTTGCCTTGATAATGAGAACGGATTAAATTGACTTTTCCACTTTCGTAATAAACGGTATCTACTCCGTCTGGTTTACCATTAACAAAATGAATATACATTTCAATATTTCCGTTTGAATAACAAGTTTTACATTGTCCTGTGTAGGGTTTACCAGATTTTTTATGAAAAACAGCATCTGGACCTTCATCATAATAAACGGTATTGGCACAGTCAGACACCATTCTAAATCTTGGGTCTCTACAAGTTGGTGCTTTAGTTTCTTTTTTTTGTTCTAAAGTTTTTAATTCATTTTGAGCAATAGTAACTGAGCTAACTAAACTAAATAAAATTGTTAAATAGATTGTTTTCATATTTTGGTTTGTTTGGTCTAAAATTAATTATTTTTTTGATTTTATTCCAATTTTTATGCCTTTTTTTATGTGATTAGAAGTTGTATTGCTGAATTCAATTAAAAGAATTTAGAAATATAAATTTATTTAGGGAGACTATTGTTTTAAAATGATTTTATTAACGTGTTTTTTACAAAAAGTTACAGTGTTTAACAGATTTTAACTTATAGCCAATAGACACGAACTAACTGCCAAGTTACTGCCAAGTTAATACCAAGTTACTACCAAGGAGAGTGGGGTAAAAAAA